>JABUEZ010000150.1 GCA_013314795.1 Candidatus Profundicultor aquiphilus
AATATTTTACCTCCCTGGCCAACTCGTGTTTGCCAGTACAGGATGGGTCCTGGAGAATCGAGGAAGATAAGCAGGGCTATAACCCCGAAGAGTGGTGCAAGAACCACAAGAAAAATGCTGGAAACAATACGATCCAGAAGGTATTTTAGGGTTAAATAGGGATTCTGGGCAATAATTTGTTTGTAGTCAAGAAGGTCTGCAAAGTAAAGCTTCACCTGTCCTTTCTTTTGCTCAAAAAAAGAAAGAACGCTCTGCAGATCATAGGGAATGCCTTCTTCCTCAAGTATGCTGACAAGATCTTGTCTTTCATCGGGACTGAGCAAAAGTACCACTCTGTCAAGATCAAAGTCCTTGATAACGTGTCTTAGGTATTGGCAAAGGTCTTCTCTGGTAAAAGTGTCAATATCTGTTCCCCCCAGGACCATGCCAGAGGGGGTTTCTCGCTGGTAGAGTTCCTGAAAAAGCTGCCCCCCTTTTGTTCCTCGATAGAGGACAAAAAGCCTTTCTTCTTTCCATTTTTCGAGAATCGGTATACGAGTAAGCGTAGCGCCAAGAAAGTTCATTCCTGTCCAGAAAACGATGATCAAGCGGGGGAAGGCAAAAGCTCGGAAATAAAAAAGGAAAGTTGTGAAGATGAAAATAGTCAAGAGCGCAGAGAGAGTAAGGCGAGTGAAGCTGAAAGTCCGGGAACGAGACCTCTGAGAATACATTCCCAGGAATGCGTAAAGCAATACAAGTAAAAGCGGGGCAAAAAAGAGAACCAGGGAAGATGGGGGAAGAAAACGGAAAATTGCATAGTCCTTCTTGATAACGAAATGAAGCCAGAATGAAGCATAAAACGAAGAAAGACTGATCAAGTAATCCCAGATGGGAAGATATCGTTGCATTGGATCACCACAACCCTTTTGTATTTTAGCACAAGAGGGGGCTGCTTCGAGGACAAAATTTCGTTATCTCATCTGGACATGCGAGCCTTTCTCCTGTAAAAGTGGATAACCAGATAAATCCATTACCTTACATCTTTTCCAGTACCTTCTTCGGTATCAGTAATATCCAACTCTTTTCTCAATCCATCTAGAAGGGCAATCTGGATCCTTCTCCATTTTCTGGCGTCTGGATGAGGACCGAAAAAACAAGCTTCAAGGTCGCTCTCTCGGTGAAGAATCCCGGAAGGGTCCTGTTACTTATTCTTTCTTCCTCAAAGCTTCATTCGATGGGGTCGGTGGTCCTCACGTACCGACGGTATGCCCAGGAAGGCTTCAAATGATTGGGAGAAACTTCAAGATCATTCTCAAGGCAGACCACCAGGGATGGGAAACGCTACTCGTATTTCTCTATGAACTCCTGAGTGAGACCCACTCCCATCCCATGATTCCGAGCATCCCGAATAGAGAGCAGTTCTCCTCTCGCTTCTGACCACGACTCTCTGGGAACCTTTTCCTGGAGTTTCTGCATTTTGTGGAGCCAGTACCAAATACAGGGACTCTGGGGGAATACATTCCCGATGGCCTTGATGAGCCCAGGAGCTCCATCGCAGGTTATGGAAGTGGGAATGGGTAAGTCTCTCTTGGCCATATCCCGCAAGGAAGAGAGCCAGTTTGAGAGACTCTCTTTGTTTCCCAGGATACGGCGGAGAAGCACTTTCCTCCCATCCTATAGAATTCCCCAAGCGCAGAGGACTCCCTGGGAAGTAGTGGTGAATCGCTCGATATTCTCATAGACGGCATCCAGAGCGAGGTATTCTACCAAAAGCCCCGAAAGGTATCAGTTTTGAGAGGCTTCAAATTCCTCTCGGAGAACCTCAGTCACCTCACTGACTTTAGTTCTGGAAAGTACCTTGTTTGTTTCCAGTCTCTTCAAGAAGCGCATCTTCAATGTCCCGGGTAGAAAGCCCCAAAGTGTACATCTCGGTGACCAGTTTCTGGAGAGCCTCGGTATTCCCTTTAAAAAAGCCCTCAGTTTTGTTCGGAAGGGAATATCGGTGCCACGAACCTGGGGAAGGAAGACCATGGCTTTTCCCTCACTGGTTCGCAGTATTCTCGATTCACGACCATTCCGATACCCGGATTGGCTATGGTTATCTTCTTTTCCTGGTCTCTGGTAGTTTTCTCTCCCTGAAAAATTGGTTGTTTCCTGTTCCAAGAGTTCCTGAAACACCAATGCTTTTGCCTTCTTCAAGAACTCACTCATCGGATCCGCCTGGATATGCAATCCTTCCAACGTTGCCTTTAACTCCTTAGTCACTTCTGACTTTTTGGTATTCTCTCCATGGGTGGATGACCTCCTTTTCGTTCTGATTTCTATGGAAAGTGCTGTAGCTCGTTGGTCGTCCACCTTGATTAATTTTTACAGGAATTATAGGACACGACCAACAGGTGTTGTATAATGCAGACAAAAAGAGGGAATCAGAAGAAAACCTTTGTGTACGGGTCCTACAGAAATAGAAAAAGAGTTAATGTGTCATGTCGGGGCTGTCGCGCAGCGGTACCAGCCGGAGGATATCGTTCTTTTCGGTTCGCTGGCACACGGGGAAGTAACGAGGAAAGCGATATTGACTTCTTGATCATAAAGAATACTGTGACAAAGCGGATTCATCGCCGGATGGAGACCCTGAGGGTATTCTCCGTAATACTCTCCTTGGTGTTATTGCCTTGACTCCTGAGGAGCTGGAGTTTCTCGAAAGGGAGCAAACGCCTTTTATTTGGGAGATTCTCGTTAAAGGTAAAGTTGTCTATGAGCGAGAGTTCCTGGTTTGATTATGCGGATGAGGGCAACCGCAAGAAGCTAGCCCTCTTTCTTGCTACTGTCGATACTCATATTGTCTCCTTCCATATCCCCTTCATGAAACTCCTCCGGTCCCTTGGCTATACCGTTGAAGTGGCCTGTCGGGATACCGGCTTTGGGAAAGAAATCGAAAACGGGGGTTTCCCCTTCCACAATATCCCTTTTTCCCGAAGGCCTTTGAGTTGTGCCAATATATCCGCCTTTTTCAAGCTCCTCCGGCTTTTGCGGGAACGCCGGTATACCCTGGTCCATACCCATACTCCAGTAGCCAGTTTCCTGGGAAGGCTGGCTGGGTGGATGACCCGCACCCCGGTCATGTATACGGCTCATGGGTTTCACTTTTACCAGGGGGCATCCTGGAAAAACTGGCTTTTGTGGTATACCCTGGAAAAAATTGCCGCCCCTATGACGGAAGCTTTGATTGTGATGAATGAGGAAGATTTTGAACAGGGCAGACGCCTTGGCTTTATCCCCGGAGAAACTCTCTTTTTTGTCCATGGAGTGGGAGTGGACATCGGACGGTTTCAGAACGTTTATTCAAACTTTCGCCATGAACTTGGGGTGGGGGATGATGCCGTCGTTATCACCTGTGTGGCCGAGTTTACCCCAACAAAGAATCATGCTTTTCTTCTCTCTGCCTGGGAGAAGGGAGTAAGCGTGCATCCTCATGCCTATCTTGTCCTTGTGGGTGATGGAGAACTCCTGGAGGAAACCAAAGATTTGGTCAGAGAACGTTCCCTTCCCCGGGTCTATTTTTTAGGCCGGCGGCATGATATTCCCGAGATTCTTGCTGCCACCGATATCGTGGTTCTTACGTCCAAACGTGAAGGCCTTCCCCGGGCCCTCCTTGAAGGGATGGCAGCGGGAAAACCCCTGGTGGCAACGGATGTGCGGGGTAATCGAGATCTTGTGGAAGACAATATCAATGGGTTTCTGGTCCCCCTGGGGAATGTGGAAACCCTTGTTGAGTCCCTCATAAAGCTCATTGGTTCTCCCGAATTGCGCGCACAAATGGGGGGAAAAAGCCGGGAAAAAGTTGAGGCCTATTCCCTGGAAAGGGTTCTTGGGGAAATGAAGGCCATATACCAAAAATTTCTGGAGAATGAATAAAAACGACCGGATTCCCGCCGTTCCCTTAGGGATCGCTTTTTACCTTGGATTTTTATTTCCTGTCTTAGGTGAGATTACCCCAAGAAGCGATAAAGCAATCCTTGCGATGACCCTCAAAAATCACTGTGTGGCCTTTTCCTTTGTCATCGCGAGATTTCACTTTGTCGTCGTGCCGAACTTGTTTCGGCATCCCGAGGGACCCTGAAATGAATTCAGGGTCGATGTGTGGACGTGCGGAAGAATTCATGGCGGACACATGGGGGGGGGGAATTCAGGTGATAACGAAAACGCATCATCGCGAAGATAGAGTCCGAAGCGATCTCAGAGGGATTGCTTCACCGAGCAAATTACGAGGCTCGCAATGACGGAAAGAGGAGGCACGAAGTGCCGAAACAATCTCGTGGGAGTATTGGGAAATTGTCTTGAGAGGCAGAAAACAACCTTTGCAAGGATGAAGAGGGCGCAGAAAAGGGAAGTTGCATAACCGTAAAAACGGAGCGTGTGGTTACAATCATGTCATTCAAAGCATTCGGGTAGAAAAGCAATTGAGTGAGCGAAACTACAAAAGGCGAAGGAAATTATCGATATCTATCTGGCCTTGCTTTAATATGTGGGCAAGAGTGCTTCTTTTTACAGGTTTGTGAGCTGGCACGATAATTTTCAGGATTCTATCGCCAGCTTTTTTCTCCAGGCGAATGTGGCTTCCTCGTTGGCGTACCATTGTCCATCCGTCCCGTTGCAAAGCGGCGACAATCTGCGTATACGAAAGTGATGGAACCTTTGTCAAACTTCGATCTCCTGGACAAAAAGTTCCTTTGGTGGAGTATCAATCTCTTCGGGAGGTTCAAGATATAGCTTGATGGCTTCACGGATGTTCTGAAGGGCTTCTTCTATAGTTTCTCCTTCGCTAACACAGCCAGGAAGGGAAGGGACATACACGGTATATCCCCCTTCTTCTGAGGGTTCGAGGATAACTTTGATACGCATCGAGCAAAACTCACCTCCGTAGTTGTATTATACCACGTCTGGGATGGCGGCCCTGCTAAGCACGTGCAAGACGGGAAAGAGGTAGATACATCTCAGGACCCCCTTTTATGGCAAAAAGGCAACCTTTGTTCATCGTGGGGGCTTTTCTTTTTATCTTTGCCGGGTGTTCTTTTTCCTATTTTTGTTTGCGAAGCAACCTCAGGAGATCACTTTGGGATACAAAATACAACCTCGCAGTGAGAAAAAGGAGGTATCGTGAGATTTTCCCACTTTGTCATCGCGAGGGTCGTGCATTCTTGGGCCGTGACGATCTGAGATTGCTTCGCCAAACAACACTACGAGGCTCGCAATGACGGAAAGAGGGACGGAAAAAGCGAGGTTCGCAACGCCCCTTTTTTGTCTGTACTTGTGAGGTATTCCCCTTTTGTCTTTGCGAGGCACGAAGTGCCGAAGCAAACTGGGAATTGCTTTGCCAGGCGAAAAAGCAAGTTTGCAGCGATTTCTTGTTCTGCCATTCTGGGCCAGCAAAAACTTTTACACGTCATTCTGAACTCGTTGCAGGATCTCAACGTTTCAGGACCCCAGTATTTCACTTCTAAAAAATAACGCTGTGTTTTTCAGAAATAATCCTGTTGTTTTTATTCAACCATGGTT
>JABUEZ010000151.1 GCA_013314795.1 Candidatus Profundicultor aquiphilus
GACTGGGTTTTGGGCTGGCGCTGGCCTGGCTGGCCAAGAAGATGGCTGTGGAGGAGAATCCTCTGGTTCAGAAGGTAGCCGAGATTTTACCCGGGGCAAACTGTGGGGCCTGCGGGTATCCGGGGTGTTCGGGTCTGGCTGAAAAAATCGCCTCTCAGGAGGCTCCGGTCAACGCCTGTCCGGTGGGAGGGCCGCGGGTGTGGCAGGAGCTTTCCCGATTGCTGGGGAATTCCGAAGAGCTGGATTTTAAGGTGAAGAAGGCAGTTTTGCTCTGTCAGGGCGGAAAAGGAGTGGGTAAAGAAACGGCTCTCTATGAGGGAATCATGGACTGCCGGGCGGCAAAGCTTCTCGGTAATTCTCCCAAGCTCTGTCGCTTTGGATGCCTGGGCTTGGGGAATTGTGAACGGGTCTGTCCCTTCTCGGCCATCCGGATGGATAAGGAAACCGGCCTTCCCCAAGTCAACCCTGAAAAGTGCACCGGTTGTGGGAAGTGCGTAGCGGAGTGCCCCCAGGGAGTGCTGGCCCTGTTCCCCTATACGGAGAGAGTTCTCTCGGCCTGCATGTCAAAGGATCCGGGGAAGACCGTGCGCCAGGCCTGTAGCAGAGGATGCATCAAGTGCCAGCTCTGTGTGAAGGTGTGTCCAGAAAAAGCCATTGCTCTCGAAAATGAGCGGATTCATGTTGACGAAGAAAAATGTACCCTGTGTGGGCTGTGCATTGAGAAATGCCCCACCCAGTGCCTTATGCGGGTTTTCCAGAAATCGCCGGTTGAAGAGGCAGTATCGAGGTGACGTAGGGTGAGTTTTCTCCTGGGAATGGACATTGGCACCACCAATACCAAAATTCAGATTTACAATGAGGAAGGACGGGTTCAGGCGGAACGAAGTTTCCCCACCCCCCTTATCGAAGAAGCTGGGGAACGGTTTTATAACCCCATGGGAATCATTGCCCGGGTGGTGGAAGCCATTGCTTCCTTTGAGCGGAGGTTGCTTCGGGATGTTCGGGCCATGAGTGTGTCGAGCTTTGCCGAGGTCATGGTGGGAGTGGGCGAGAATGGCTGGGTGTTACCCCGCAGCATTCCGTGGTATAGCGACTGCACCAAGGAAGAGTTTGCGCGTTTTCCCCTGGACCCTGAAGAAGTCTACTGGATGACGGGTCTTTCGCCCCAGCACAAATATTCCTTTTACAAACTTATCTGGCACCGGGAGCATGAGCCGGAAGCATTTGCTCGGGTCAAAACCTGGACTTCCATGTCGGGATTCATCCTGTACTATTTTAGTGGAGTGCTTTCTTTTGATTATTCGCTTGCTTCCCGGACCATGCTCTTTGATGAGGAGAACCGGGTCTGGTGGCCAAAGATGTGCGAACGCGCCGGTGTGGTACCGGATACCCTGGCTCCCCTTTACCCTTCGGGGCAGGTTCTGGGAACCATTCGGGAAGATGTGGCCCGAGAAACTGGTCTAAACCCTCAAACTCTGGTGGTTACCGGAGGGCATGATCACCTCTGTGCGGCACTGGCCAGTGGGGTGTATCAACCGGGGTGGGCACTCATTTCTTCCGGAACTACCGAGTCCATTATGGTTACCCTGGAAGGGGCACTCCAGAAAAGACCTCTCGGTAAGGAGAAACCGTTCTCTTTTGGTCACCATGTGGTCTTCCCGTATTACTACGCCATGAACGGGATCTATAGCGGTGGGTATGCAGTGGACTGGACGATGAAACTGTTGCAGGAGAACCATCAGGTTTTCAGCGACCTTTCTCTTTCACTTTCTCAGAACGTTCCCCTCTTTTTCCCCTATCTTTTGGGAAGCTATTATGAAGAAGCTCGGGGAGCGTTCCTGAACCTTTCCGGGGAAACCTGCCGGGAAGACGTGCTCCTTGGAGTGTTATTGGGGTTGTGCCTGGAGTACCGCCATCTCTTTGAAATGGTGGTGAGAACTCTCGATTTCAAGGTGAAGAAGGCGGTCAATGTGGGTGGAGGAACCAAGAACCAGGCCTGGATGCGGCTCAAATCTTCCATGCTCTCCCAGGAAATCATCGTTCCCGAGGACCGGGAAGGAAGCTGTAAGGGGGCGGCGCTTCTTGCCGGACTGGGTTCCGGTCTGTATCGGAATCTCGACGAGATGTTCTCTGCCACGTTCCGGATTGCAGAAACCTTCTCTCCGGAACTTCCACGGGAAGCTATGGATCGCTGGTTTGCCCTCTACGAGGAACTGCGGGATGATTTGAAAGTGCTCAACCAGAAACTCTTTCGGCTTTTCAGGTGAGGGTAATGGAAAATCGGGTTGGCGTGATCGGGATCATCATCACCGACCGGGAAAAACAGGCCCACCGGGTGAACGAAGTGCTCACCGAATTCGGAGAGATCATCGTGGGCCGGATGGGTATTCCCTACCGGGAAAAGAATATCTCGGTTGTGGCTCTCATTGTGGACGGAGACACTGATACCCTGGGTGCGTTAACCGGAAAACTGGGGCTTATCCCCGGGGTCAAGGTCAAATCGGCCCTGATCCCGACTCAGCCTCGGCCGGCTTCAGGGTAAAGGCTCGTTCCAGGAAAAGCAGGGAAAACGTAATGCCCAGGGCGATGAATCCAATGCTTTTAAGGACAAAAGCGGTGTTATTTCCAAAAAGGGACGCCCACAGAAGGTTGAGTGTGTGCCCCAACGCCCAGGCAAAACCCATTGACAGCGACGAAGCAAAAACCCGGTGCTCGGGAAGCAACTTCTGTGCTTCGGCGACGTTGGTGCTCATGGTGAGGAAGGTGGCAAAATCGGCCAGGATGTAGAAGAAAAAAAGCAGGGGCAGCTGGTGCACCGCGGTAAAGGCAAGGACCGACCCACCCAGCATAAGGAAAGAGAGGAGATTGATTTTTCCGTTAGATAGATAAGACCGCATCCGGTTTCCCAGGGTGTTGGCAAAAATCCCCAGAAGCAGTCCCGAAGAAAGGAGCATCCCTCCGGAAAGAAGGGGATATCCTTTCTCGGCCACATAGACCGGGACGAAAGTGTGAAAAACCGAAGAAATGAAGGTACGGCTGCTCACCGTGAACCATATTGGCCAGAGGAGGCCAAAAAACCGCCAGGAAAAGGTGGCCCGCTCAAGGTGTAACGGCGGTTTTTCCTCCCGCAGAAACCACAGGCTCAGAGGCAAAAGGGTGATGAGGGCAAAAAGTGGCAACCGTAACAGGGTATATTTCGGCACGAACCAGGTGATGAAAACCGGTCCCAGCGCACCACCCAGGATTCCTCCCGAAATAAAAGCTGTGACACCCTTTCCGCCGCGGTTCTCTCCCGCCAGTGCTGCTCCCAGGGGGTGGAAGTATCCGTCGGCCAGATGTATGGCGAAGAAGATCAGAAATACGGCCAGAAAAGGGATCGGTAAACCCAGAAAGCAAAGCGGAATCAGGGTGAAGCTCATCGATAAGTACGCCTGCCAGAAGGGTTTGTCGTGTTTCCGGAAGGCAAAAAGGACCTGGCTCAGGGACCCGGTGAAGGCGAGAAGTGCTACGCTCATGGTCACCGTACGGGCGTCAAGCCCATAATGGCGGATGAAGTAAGGGCTCAACGGTGCCGGGAACGCCACCACAAAGTCCACCATAAAATGGAAGAAGAACATAAGAATGGTCATGTTTTCAGTGTATCATGAACAAAATTTTCCTGAAAGATGAAGCACGATTTTTTTAGATATTTGACGGATGCATGGCGATGTGGTGACGTCGGATACGATTTTGGAGTAGGGACAAAAATACTCTCCCTTACGTCTCTTTGTGTCGGGACGTATCTTCCGTACCCTGAAACTATCTCATCTATTCCTGATTTTTGCTTATTTCTGCAAGGCTTCTATCCGCGCTCGGGCTGATTTTAGCTCCTCATCGTATCCCGGTGGGGCAAGGTCCACGAATTTCTTGTAAGTCTCTAGGGCTTTTTGGAGGTCATTCCGGGCTTCGTAGACGAGGGCCAGACCATAGTATGCCCCGGTGTTGCCACCCTCGATGGCTTTCGTGAAATCGGCTATTGCCCGGTCGTAGAGTTTTTGGGCATAGTAGGCATTGCCCCGTCCTTCGTAAGCTTGAGCAAATTCAGGGTCGGATTCAATGGCTTTGCTGTAGTCGGCAATGGCCTCCTCATAAAGACCCTGAGTGGCATAAACGAGTCCCCGGCTGTAATAGGCACCGGCATGGGCAGGGTCAAGCTCAAGTACCCTGTTGAAATCTGAAATGGCCTGATCATAAAGGCCAGTGCGATAGTAGATATCACCCCGGGCACCGTAGGCCATGATGAATTCCGGGTCAAGCTCTATGGCTTTGCTGTAATCGGCGATAGCCTGATCATAAAGACCCTGGGCGAAATGAATTTCACCAATCTCAAGATACGCATTGGCGAATCCCGGATCAAGCTCCAGGAGCTTGTGATAGTCGGCCATAGCCTGGTCGTAGAAGCCCTTGAAATAGTGAGCTCTCCCCCGATTGTAGTAGGCAAGCGAAAATCCGGGGTCAAGTTCAATGGCCCTGTTGCAATCGGCAATGGCCTGGTCGTAGAAGCCCTTCATGTTGTAAAGACTGGCCCGGTTGTTGTACGCCGAGACATAGTTAGGGTAAATCTCTATGACTTTGCTGTAATCGGCGATGGCCTGGTCGTAAAAACCGTTCTCGTCATAGGTGACGCCCCGATTGTAGTAGGCCAGAGCGTATTTCGGTTCAATCTCAATGGCCCTGCTGTAATCGGCAAGGGCTTGATTATAAAGACCCTTGCCATGATAGGCGTTGCCCCGACCGACGTAGGACCTTGCATCTCGGGGATTGAGTTCCAGGGCTTTGTTATAGTCAATAATAGCCTGGTCGTAGAGTTTTTGGTCGCAATAGGTAACGCCCCGATTGGCGTAGGCCAGGGCACATCCTGGATCAAGTTCGATGGCCTTGCTGTAGTCGGCGATGGCCTGGTTATAGAAACCCTTTCCGTAGTAAGCGTTACCCCGCTCAAGGTACGGTCGGGCATCGTCAGGGTCAAGCTCAATCACCTTGTTGAAGTCGGCAATAGCCTGGTTATAAAGGCCTTTGACGTTGTAGGTGATACCCCGGTTATAGTAGGCTACGGCACAGATGGGGTTGATCTGGATGGCCATACTGAAGTCAGAAATAGCCTGGTCATAGAGGCCCTGTTCGTAGGCATCGACACCCCAGTTGATGTAGGTGTTTTCGTTCGAAGCGGTAGCAGTTGCAACAGTAAAGACTGGAAAAAGACCAACGGGAACAAGGACACAGAAGCAGAACAGAAAAACCCAATAGATTTGCCTTTTCATGATCCTCCCCCCCTTGTATCCATTATACCAGAGATGCAAGGAACCATGAATTTCTCTCCTTTCACCGATAGTGTCAACTTATTGTAGGAGTATTTTTTAAAACCTGCTCCATTTCTGGTTGTCCCTTCATAGTCTTTTCTCCTCACCATCCAGAAGTAATACCTATATTACTGGAATCCAGGAAAAATCCTGAGTTAAAGCCTTAAGGGTGAGGCGCA
>JABUEZ010000152.1 GCA_013314795.1 Candidatus Profundicultor aquiphilus
CGGGTGGGAGCCGATTTCTATGCGGTGGTGGAGGCCATTCGAAAAAAACTAAACGCCAATGCTCTTCCGGTGCAAGTACCGGTGGGGAAAGAATCCGATTTTGTGGGAGTTGTCGATTTAATTGAGTTAAAGGCTTATCTATATGACATTGATGAGGAAGGTCTCCGGTACCGGGTAACTGGTGTCCCTGATACCATGAAATCAGAAGTGCTTTTCCACCGGGAAAAACTTCTCGAAGCACTGGCTGAACTTGATGAAGAGATTTTTGAAAAGTATTTGAACGGAGAAGAAATCACTCCTGACGAGATCCGTTATGCGATCAGGAAGAAGACCATAGAGGGGAAGTTTGTTCCAGTCCTTGCCGGTTCTGCTTTGCGAAATAAATGTGTTCAGCTTCTTCTCGATGCCGTGGTATGGTATCTTCCTTCCCCTGCGGACCTTCCCTCTTTGAAGGGAATGAACCCTCGCAGTGGTGAAGAAGAGGTTCGTTTACCGCTCATCGATGAACCCTTTGCTGGTCTGGTTTTTAAAATTGTGATGGATCCTCATGCTGGAAAAATTTCTTTTGTGCGGGTTTACTCTGGAAAATTGAAAAGCGGGAGTTACGTGTACAACGCTACAAAGGGAGAAAAAGAAAGAGTAAGTCGCCTGCTCATCATGCATGCAAATCGGCGGGAGGATGTGGAAGAAGTCAAAGCAGGGGATCTGTGTGGTATTGTGGGTCTGCGGAAAACCACCACCGGTGATACTATCTGTGATGAACGCCACCCGATTCTTTTCGAGATACCGTCCTTCCCGGAGCCGGTTATCTCAGTAGCAATTGAACCTAAAACCAGAGCAGATCAGGACAAACTGACTCTGGCTTTAAATAAACTTTCTGAGGAAGACCCTACCTTTAAGGTGCGCACCGATGAAGAGACAACCCAAACTATCATTTCTGGCATGGGCGAGCTTCACCTTGAGATCATTGTTGACCGTTTGTTGCGGGAATTTAAAGTTGAAGCCAATATCGGAAGGCCTCAGGTAGCGTATAAGGAGACCATTAAATCCAAGGCAAAAGGTGAGGGAAAATTCATCCGTCAGACCGGTGGACGAGGTCAGTATGGGCATGTGGTTCTGGAAGTTGAGCCCTATGAAGGGTTTGTCTTTGAAAATAAGATATTCGGTGGAGCCATCCCTCAGGAATATGTTCCTGCGGTCCAGTCCGGAGTAAAAGAAGCTCTGGATAACGGCGTAATCAGTGGTTTTCCGGTGATCAATTTGAAGGTGCGCCTGGTTGACGGCTCGTACCATCCGGTAGATTCTTCCGACATTGCCTTTAAGATTGCCGGAGCCATGGCCGTGAAAGAGGCCATTGAAAAGGCAAATCCGGTTATTTTGGAACCCATCATGAAAGTGCAGGTCATCGTTCCCCGGGAGTATCTGGGAGACGTGATCGGAGACCTCAACGCCCGTCGGGGTAAAGTTGAGGGCATGGAAGCCAAGGGGGATATTCAAATTGTCAATGCCAAGGTTCCCCTGGCCAGTCTTTTTGGATACGCAACGGCTCTGCGGTCTCTCACTCAGGGGAGAGCAAATTATACCATGCAGTTTTCTCATTATCAGGAAGTTCCTTCTTCCCTGATGAAGGAGATAGTGGAGAAAAATAGATAAGAGGAAAAAGGAGGATATCCTATGGCCAAGCAAAAGTTTGAGAGGAAAAAACCGCACGTCAACGTGGGAACCATTGGACACGTCGACCATGGTAAAACCACACTCACCGCCGCCATCACCCTGACCCTTTCCAAACACGGTCTGGCGAACTACACTCCCTTTGAACAGATCGATAAGGCTCCCGAAGAGAGAGAGCGGGGTATCACCATTGCCATTGCCCATGTGGAGTATGAAACCGAGAAACGTCACTATGCCCACATCGACTGCCCCGGGCATGCTGACTACGTGAAGAACATGATTACCGGTGCTGCCCAGATGGATGGTGCAGTGCTGGTGGTTTCCGCTGCTGATGGTCCCATGCCCCAGACCCGAGAGCATATTCTCCTCTCCCGTCAGGTGGGAGTTCCCTATATCATCGTCTACCTCAACAAGGTGGATATGGTGGATGACCCGGAACTCATCGAACTGGTGGAGATGGAAGTCCGGGAACTCCTGAGCAAATACGAATTCCCTGGTGATGAGATTCCCATCATCCCCGGCAGTGCCCTCAAGGCTCTGCAGTGTGGCTGTGGGAAGAGAGAGTGTGAGTGGTGTGGGAGCATCTGGAAACTCCTCGATGCCATGGATGAGTATATTCCTCTTCCCATGCGGGAACTGGATAAACCCTTCCTCATGTCCATCGAAGACGTCTTCTCCATCACCGGTCGAGGAACGGTGGTCACCGGGAGAGTGGAGCGTGGCACCCTCAAGCTGGGGGACTCGGTGGAAATCGTAGGTCTCTCTCATGAGATCAAAAAGACCGTGGTCACCGGCATCGAGATGTTCCGCAAAATTCTGGATGAAGCTCAGGCTGGTGACAACATCGGAGTGCTCCTGCGGGGTATTGACAAAAAAGAGGTGGAACGGGGACAGGTTCTGGCAGCCCCAGGTACCATCACTCCCCATACCCATTTCAAAGCCGAGGTATACGTCCTCACCAAAGAGGAAGGTGGTCGACACACCCCCTTCTTCAACGGCTATCGTCCCCAGTTCTATTTCCGGACCACCGATGTCACCGGAGAGATCAAACTTCCCCAGGGTGTGGAAATGGTCATGCCTGGAGACAATGCCAACCTGGAAGTAAAGCTCATCTACCCCATTGCCATGGAAAAGGGTCTGCGCTTTGCTATCCGTGAGGGAGGACGAACTGTGGGAGCCGGAGTGGTATCGGATATTATTGAGTAGGGGGTTTAATTTCATGCAAGAACTCATCACTTTTGAGTGTACCGAATGCAAAAGGCGGAATTACCAGGGGAGCAAGAACAAGAAGAAAAAGACCGCTCGGTTGGAATTCAAAAAATATTGCCCCCATTGCCGTAAACACACTATACATAAGGAGATGCGTTGAGGTATAATAAATTAAGGTAGGTCCGTAGCTCTAACGGCCAGAGCACCGGATTCCAAATCCGGGGGTTGCAGGTTCAAATCCTGCCGGGCCTGCCAGAGTTTTTAAAGACTCCTGATTGTTTTTCTTCTTTTAAAATTCTTACTCTTGTAGAGCTTGGGCTTTTAGCTCCTAGATCTCTCGGTGAAATAAACTCATACATTCTCCATCGTGATATAATAAGATGTCTACATCTTTTCTTGCCAAGGAGGGGTTTTACCATGAATTACCGGATGGGGAGTTTTATCCCTTTTTGGTTCGTGGTGTTTTTTGTTTTGGTGAATGGATGCTATTCCATACCACCGACTGAGTCGACATCGTTGCCGGTTACGAATTCCACCCAGGGAATTTCTTTTTCCACCATCCAGGAAGCCATTGATGCTGCGTTACCCGGAGACGTAATTATCGTTGCACCAGGTACTTATCATGAAAACATCGATTTTAAAGGGAAAAATATTACCGTCCGAAGTAGCAATCCTCCTAGTTCGCAGGCAGTCACCATTATTGATGGTAACCATGCTGGTCCGGTGGTTTCTTTCCGAAATGGAGAAGGAAACACCGCCGTCCTGGAGGGGTTTACAATCCAGAACGGAAAGGGCACTCACACCAGTGGCGGTGGAATCACATGTATCAATTCATCTCCCACGATATTGAGCAATGTTATCATTAGTAACTCTGCCGAAAAAGGTGGAGGTATCTCTTGTTCTGCTGCTTCCCCCCAGATTCGTGATAATAAGATTTTGTTAAACAGCGCAACCAGTGGCGGTGGAGGAATCTACTGTGGAGAGTCTTCCTCGCCAGTTATAAAGCGAAATACCATCACCACCAACAGTGCCACTCACGCAAGTAACGGCGGTGGAATTTTCTGCAGCGATTCTACCCCCATTATTGTTTCTAACGATCTTTCGTGGAACGAAGCATCCAATGGTGGAGGAATATATTGTTTGAGTAGCACCGTAGCGATTGCTGGAAATACTTTCACCAAAAATCAAGCAACCCAAAAGGGTGGCGGAATTTTCGTTTCAAAATCTTCAGCTGTCACGGATGCGAAAGGAAATCCATGGCCCCGTCTGAATACTCCCCCAAATGCAGAGACCCGTAACTCGTACTCTGGAAACACCCACCAGGGAGGATTTTATTCTCCTGGAGCCGATGTCTATTTCGAACCAGAACTAACCATTACTATTCCCATGAGATGAAAAACAAATATCCAATATAACCCTTTTATCACGGTAAATGTTTTAGGAGCAATGGAAACTTTTCATCATTCCTCTACATTGACGTGAATGAGCTTTTCTTCTAAAATACTATTAAAATGATTAAATTTGTGAGTTTTGGGAGGGAAATCCCATTCACTTTTCGACCCGGTCTCGGTATGGTCTGCGATTGATGATCCAGCTGGCGCTCTTTTACGAGGAAAAGGAATTGCTTTATCTGAAAGAGATCGCCGAAAGAGAAGAGGTGTCCGAAAAGTATCTGACACAGATTGTAATCCCTCTTAAAGCAAAAGGATTGATTACCTCCCGCAGAGGTTCAGGCGGGGGATATCGTCTCTCGCGTCATCCTTCGCAGATTAAGGCGCGAGAAGTGGTAGAAGCTTTAGAAGGAAGCATCTTGCCGGTTGATTGTCTGGAAGGAAATACGTTCTGTAAGCGAGCACCTTTCTGCGTAGCCAGAAAGGTGTGGCAACGGGTTAGAGGAAAAATAATCGAGGCTCTGGAAGAATTCACTCTGGAGGACCTAGCCAAGATGGGTAAAGAAAACCGGCCGATGGAATACTCCATTTGAGGAATGAAAATGCGAGCCATTGGTCTTATCTCAGGGGGTCTTGATAGTGCTCTGGCAGTTTCTATAGTGAAGAGACAGGGTATTGAGGTTATCGCCCTCCGTTTCTTGAGCCCTTTCTGGGGAAGAGGAAAGTGGATAAAGCAGCTTATCGAAGAGTTAGGGGTAGAGTACCAGGAGGTAGAGGTGGACGAGAGCTATCTGGGCATGATCGAGAATCCCCGCTATGGGTACGGGAAAAACATGAATCCCTGCATTGATTGCAAAATCTGGATGTTACGCCGGGCTAAAGATTTAATGAAAGAATGGGGAGCTTCGTTTGTTTTTACCGGCGAAGTTGTAGGACAAAGACCTAAATCCCAGATGAAGAACACGCTGAGGTTGATTGAAAAACAGAGCGGGCTGGAAGGATTGTTACTCCGTCCTCTTTCGGCGAAACTCTTGCCGGAGACGGTTCCCGAAAAGGAAGGATGGGTCAAAAGAGAGGAATTGCTGGACCTTTCAGGACGAGGAAGAGAAAGGCAACTGAAACTTGCCGAGGAATGGGGAATACGGTCTTTTCCCCCTCCTGCAGGGGGGTGCCTTCTCACCGAACCCAATTTTTCCAGAAGGCTACGGGATTTACGCCAACATGGGGAAAATCTTACCTTTCAGGG
>JABUEZ010000153.1 GCA_013314795.1 Candidatus Profundicultor aquiphilus
TATTTCGATCCACTTCCCTGTTCATCCGGGAGGAGAGTACGCTAAAGCATACCGCCAAATCAAGGGCCGTCTCAGTCGCTCTGATACCTCCCCCTAAGCTGAGGTACACATCTTGTTTTGCAAACCGGATTCGGGTAATCTTTTCCAGCACTGCAAGCAAGAGATGCAACCGGTTAAGATCCACTCCCGAACTTACCCGGCGGGGAAAATCAAAATAACTGGGACTGACCAGAGACTGAACCTCAATCATCATGGTCCTTTTCCCCTCAGCAAGGACCGTGCGCACCGTCCCCACACTCGAAACTTCCCCATCCCCCACCAAATAGGAAGAAGGGTCCAGAACTTCAGAAAGCCCCTCTTCCCGCATTTCCAGAATTCCCACCTCCTGAGTGGAACCGAAGCGGTTCTTTATTCCCCGGAGCATACGCAAGGGCCTTTGTGGGTCTCCCTCAAGATAAAGAACCACATCGACAAGATGCTCCAGGGTTTTGGGTCCAGCAACGAGACCCTCCTTGGTCACATGCCCCACCAGAAACAGCGCCACGTTCTCCTTTTTCGCCATCTCCATAAATTGAATACTCAGTTCCCGAATTAACGCTACGCTCCCAGGAAGAAGGTCGGTCTCGCTCTTTCCCAGATTCTGAATGGAATCCACAATGACCATTTGCGGCACTAATGAGGCAAAGGCAGCAACAACTTCTTCAAAGTCATCGGTAGAAAGAAGAAAAAGATGAGGACTTCGCCCAATTTGCAAACGTTCCACCCGAAGATATATCTGATGGAGCGACTCTTCGGTGCTCACATAGAGAACCTTTTTACCACTCATCGCAATTCCTTCGGCAATTTTTAAAAGAAGGGTCGATTTGCCAATCCCGGGGTCACCACTTAAAAGCAAAAGCGACCCCTCCACCACTCCTCCCCCCAGAACTCGATCCACCTCTCTGAGTCCGGTAGAAAAGCGTTTCTCCCCGGGAAAGTGGTTACCTTCCATTTCAGCCAGAGATAGAGGAGAACGGAGAGAGACAGACGAAGAAGACCGCTTTTTACGGGATGATTTCTCCACCTCATAAAAAGAATTCCACTCCCCACACTGAGGACACCTGCCCAGCCAGTTGGGAGTGGAATAGCCACAACCTTTACAAACGTACGCCATGAGTTCTCAGGCTTTCAAAGAAAGCTCTAAGGGAAGAACTTTAGTAAAGTTGGGTTTACCATCTTCCAGAGTTACCAGGACCTTATCGCCTTCCTTAAAAACCCCCTTCAGCATCAAATCCGAGAGCGGATCTTCCAGAATTCTCTGGATGGCCCGCCGTAACGGACGAGCCCCGAAATTGGGATCGTACCCTTCCTTGGCAATGAAAGAGCGAACCTCCGGAGTGATCTCGATATCCATGTTCTTTTCTTTGAGCCGATTCCGGGTATCCTTCATAAGCAGGTCAACAATCTGCTCCACTTCTCTGGGCTTCAAAGGCCTGAAAACAATCAACTCATCGACCCGGTTTAAAAACTCAGGCGTAAAGGTCTTCTTCACTTCTTCCATAACCTTCTGCTTAATTTCCTGGTAAGAAAGGCCCTCTTCCTGTTTTCCACCAAAACCAATATTCGCCTGGTTCGCAATCATCCGCGCCCCCAGGTTGGAAGTCATGATCACGATGGTATTTTTGAAATCAATCACTCGCCCCTGGGCATCAGTAAGACGACCCTCTTCCATAATCTGGAGAAGGATATTAAAAATATCCGGATTTGCTTTTTCGATTTCATCGAAGAGCACCACCGAATACGGACGCCGGCGAACCTTCTCGGTGAGCTGTCCTCCTTCTTCGTACCCCACGTATCCCGGGGGAGAACCTACCAAGCGCGAAACGGTAAACTTTTCCATATACTCGGACATATCCAGAATAATAAGTGCATCCTCTTTCCCAAAAAGGAACTCAGCCAGAGCCTTCGCCAGTTCCGTCTTCCCCACTCCAGAGGGACCCAGAAATATGAAAGAACCAATGGGTCGGCGCGGGTCTTTAAGACCAGCCCGAGAGCGGCGAATAGCCTTGCACACCGCTTTAACCGCTTCTTCCTGGCCCACAATCCGGCGATGAATTTCTTCTTCCATGTGCACCAACCGCTCTTGTTCCTCCATGGCCAAACGAAAAACTGGAATACCCGTCCAGCTGGAAACCACCGCCGCAATATCTTCTTCGGTCACCACCGGACGACTGGAATCAACTTCTTTGAGCCAGGTTTCTTTGCGCTCCCGATACTTCCGTTTAAGACTCTCCTCTTCATCGCGATAACAGGCTGCCCCTTCGAAATCCTGGTTTTTGACCGCCTTTTCTTTCTTCTTCCGCACCTCTTCGATCTCTCTCTCCAGAATTTTGAGATCTTCGGGTAAAACCGTTACTCGAAGCCTAACCCGGCTCGAAGCCTCATCCATCACGTCGATAGCCTTATCAGGGAGATACCGGTCAGCAATATACCGCTGTGACAGCCGTACCGCAGCCTCAATCGCTTCCTCCGAAATCACCACCCGATGATGTTCCTCATATCGGTCTTTGATGCCCCGGAGAATTTCTACCGTCACCTCGACCGAGGGTTCATCAACGTAAACCGGCTGAAAACGCCGCTCCAGCGCAGAATCTTTCTCAATATATTTCCGGTATTCGGTAATGGTTGTGGCCCCAATAGCCTGAAGTTCTCCCCGAGCCAGTGCCGGTTTTAAAATATTCGCCGCGTCAATGGCTCCTTCTGCTGCACCTGCTCCAACCAGAGTATGCACTTCATCGATAAAGAGAACCACTTCTTTGGTCTGGACAATCTCAGAGATAATCTTTTTCAGGCGTTTTTCAAACTCACCCCGATATTTGGTTCCAGCCACGATCGCTGCAAGGTCAAGACTGACCACTCTTTTCCCTTTGAGAATTTCTGGCACTTCTCCCTTGATAATTTTCTGAGCCAGACCTTCTACAATGGCCGTTTTACCCACCCCTGGCTCTCCAATCAAAACTGGATTGTTTTTTGTCCGGCGACTCAAAATTTGGATAACCCGTTCGATTTCTTTTTCTCGCCCAATGACCGGATCAAGCTTCTTCTCCATTGCCAGGTGCGTCAGGTCCCGACTGAACTCATCCAGAATCGGGGTACGGCTTTCCCTATCCTTATAAGAAGGATATTCTGGAGCGTTCTCGGACCGGGAGGACCCTTCGTTGAGAATTTCGTAGAGCTTGCTCCGCACCGTTTCGATGTCCAACCCCAAATTCCTCAGGATCTGGGCACCAACACCTTCCCCTTCCCGAAGAATTCCAAGAAGGATGTGTTCTGTACCCACGTAATTATGACCCAGGCGTCTTGTCTCGTCGAGGGCCAACTCCAGCACTCGTTTTGCTCGAGGAGTAAAAGCCACTTCTTTTGAACCCTGGTACTCAGTCTTTTCAACCAAACTTTCCAGTTCGCTCCGTACCAGGTCCAAACTGATGTCAAAACTTTCCAGAATGCGGGCAGCAATCCCTTCTCGTTCTCGCAAAAGTCCAAGCAAAAGATGCTCAGTGCCAATATGATTGTGCTTCAACCGTATTGCCTCATCCTGTGCGAGAATGATGACTTTTCTTGCTCTCTCTGTATACCTCTCAAACATGATTCAAAATCCTCCTCGGCCAAACTCCCAAAATTCTCAGCACCTCTACTCGGTTCTTCCACTTCCTGTCGGCAAGCAACCAGCTATATATCAAATCCTCCACCTCTCTATATTTTAAACCTTCGCTTTCCCCTATTATTCCCTCTCCGAAAAACCAGAGAGAGAGAAAATCAAAGATTCCTTTTTCCATATTATCGTCTTTTCGCTCTATTTCTTGAGCAATATTTACCATATTTTCACAGAAATGTTCTTTCCTCAAGGGGGAATGAACAAAGTGAAGACGTGCCTGTCGCTCCCACCTGGAAACCCTTATTCCCAGTGCCTCAATAGCCTTTACCATATTCCACTCCGTTACCCCCAGGGTAAAACGATTCGAAATTTCAAAAACATGAGCCCAGATTTCCCCATTATTTCCCAGACCTCTCACCACCAGGTCTCCATTATCCTGAAACCACTGCAGGATACGTTTCTCACCATAGATAAAGGAAAGAGCTGGAAGATGGACCCAGAGATACACCTTGCAGCCAGTTCCCAAAAAAAGTGGTGATGCATTCAGGTACCCCCACCTGGGATCATATGCATAATCAATTTCCTTTTCGATCTCATCGTCCCAGAATTCCGCCACTTTCCAGAAATAGCTCAAGTTCACACCGGGACCTTCGGCACAGATCTCGATATGCGCATCGCCGTTGACAAGCACGCTCTGCCACATAGACCGCATTCTTCGCAACCAAACCACCTCTCCCGAAACAACCCCCAGAAGGAGAGGCAAAAACAAGGAACCACTATCATGACTTCCCACTTTGGAACGTATTGGCTTTATGTTTTGGAGTTTCTTCCTAACCTCCTCCTGCCACACAGGAGTAAAAAAAACTGAAGAAGAGAAAGGAATTCCTGCCACGTTACGAAACAGAACCACGGCACTTCTTGTACGAGGAATCCTTTCCTTTCCAATAGCTCCCTTTGGCACCCGAGATAAAATCATTCTAAGCGAGAACGAAGCCGATTAATGAGATGCTTGCAATACTCGGCTTTCTCATAGTCTTCTTCCTGAATACACCTTTTTAACTCAGTAAGAACTTTGGCAATGCTCTGCTGGAGCTTCTGTTCTCTCCACCACCGGACTGGAATTTTACCAATATGGAAGCCTTCCGCCTGTTCTTGAGAAAGTTTTTGGCCAATTTCTTCTTCAAAAGCCAAATAGCAGTACGGACAGCCTAGAATCCCTTTTTCCCAAAAATCAAGCCTGGAAAAACCACAAAAAGGACAGGTTTTTTCTCTTCCTCCATTGAACCCTACGACGTCTTCCCATAGGTCGCAGGGTTCTTCTTTTCCCATAAGGTGCGTGACTGAGAGCCTCTCTGCACAGACTCGACACACAAATAACCTATTCTTTGAAACCACCTCTCCCTGACCGGTAAAATACCTGATTAACGTTGCGCCATCCTGACCGCAGAGGTCGCACCTCATTCATTTCACCCAATCTAAAACTTGGAGAAGCATTTCTCTTAAAATCCGGGAACGTAACCGGTTTTTTTCTGTGTTAGAAGAAATTCCCAGATCTTCAGCCCTGGAAAGGGCATGAATTATAGCTGCTTTCATAAGCAAACCTTCCCGAGTGGTGATGAAACCCTCCCTTTCCAGCCAGTTTACAAGATCTTCAACATCACTTTCTTTAAGATGCCTTTCATAATCATCCAGATAGAACACGATGGGCTCTAACCGGTCAATGGGAACTCTCTTAATACGTACGTAACCACTCCCCCCACGTCGACTCTCCACAATAAATCCGCGGAAAACGTTAAAGCGAGTGGCCAAAACATAATTAATCTGGGACGGAGCACAATCAAACTCGTCCGCCAGTTTCCCCCTCTGAATAATAACCATCT
>JABUEZ010000154.1 GCA_013314795.1 Candidatus Profundicultor aquiphilus
TAAAAGTTCCTTAATTCGTAAATCATCTGGTCCAACTCCTTCCAAGGGAGAGAGTACACCCTGCAAAACGTGGTATGTACCCTTAAAGCCAGCCTTTTCCAGAGCGATCACATCCTGAGGTCTTTCCACCACACAAATCATGCCTCTGTCTCGCTCTTCATCCCGACAGATGGCACAGATCTTTTCCTCACTATAAAATCCACAGATAGAACAAAAGCCGATGTTTTTAATTCCCTGCAAGGAAGTAAGTAACTCCTCAAGTTCCTCTCCTTTGGATTTAGTGAGATAAAAAGCCAGACGCTGGGCAGTCTTGGGGCCAATACCAGGTAATCTTGAAAAAGCCAAAATAAGCCGCCCCAACGCTTCAGGATACATTGCTTTCAATTGCTGCTCACCTTTCTAAAAGAAACCAGGAACGTCAAGTCCCCCGGTGATTTTAGCCAACTCCTCCTGAGCCATAGCCCTGGACCTCTGCAACGCTTCGTTAACCGCCGCCAGAATCAGGTCCTGAACCATCTCCACGTCATCCTCTTTCAGGAGTTCGGGTTCAATGGTGATATCAAGGATCTCCTGTTGCCCGTTGCACACCACCCGAACCATTCCCCCACCACTCTGGGCCTCAACAGTCTTTGCCTTTAAGTCTTCCTGAACTTTAGCCATTTTCGCCTGCATCTTCTGGGCTTCCCTCATCAGGTTTTTCCAGTTCTGCATTTTCCCATTCACCCCTCGTTTCTTCACTCACTGAATAGTTTACCACGATTCCAGAAAATAAGTCAGTGATTTCAAGAAGGAGTGGTTTATCCTCTTTCCTGGGTTTTCTGGCGCTTTTTTTCCCTTCATTGGAAGGCGGAGGAACGGAGGGAGCGACCCAGGATGTCGCTGATTGCTCGGTGACCACACATTCAATTTCGCAGGCTTTCCCGGTAACCTTTTTTAAAATTTCTCCAAGCAGGAGTAAATTTTCCTTTCTCTCCACACTCTCCTTGTGAAACTGACAATGAGGAGCGAAAACGAGTTTCAGCGTTGAAGCATTTCTTTGCACTTCTGCAGCCTGGAGAAAGGCATAGAGAGAAATCTTGGCCCTCTTGACCTCTTCCAAAACCTGAAGCCATACATCATTCTCCGGTTCTCCGTTGGAAGGAGAAGGTGCTTCGCTTTTCTTGACCACACGGTCAGTTGAGGTAACTCCAGATTTCGTCTCTCCAAGAGAAGGGGTAGGACACAGCATTTCGGCAATTTTCAATACTCCAATTTCAAGAACAATTCGGGGCTGCAGAGAACGACGTAAAAGCGCCTCCACATTCTGGAGTTCCTCAAGAATTGCTCTGAGAGACGCCACATTGCAGAAGGAAAGCATCTTGCTGAGCCGCGCTTTTCGCTCTTCGGGAATATCCATAATGGGGTGGTCCCGTAACGCCGAGACTATCAGAAGATCCCGAAAGAAACGGAGTAGACTCCTCATGATGTCTTCAGGGCTCAGCCCCCGCTCAATCCATTGATGGAGGAGATACAAAACCTCTCCTCGAGAGCCTTTTTGGGCAACCTCCAGAAACCGGGATAACTCCTCCTCGTCAACTTCTCGTAAAATCTGAGACGCCAAAGAAAGGCTAATGTGTTCCTCACCCCAGGCAAAAATTTGTTCTAAAAACACTTCAGCATCTCGCAAAGACCCCTCTGCCTTGCGAGCGACAAGATGGAAAACCTCTTCCTCAACTTTTATCCCCTCTTCCTGCGCCATTCTCTTGAGCTGTTCGACAATGGCCTGGTGGGGAATCGGGTTAAACAGGAATCGTACGCAGCGAGAAACGATGGTTTCGGGAATCCGGTGAACATCGGTGGTCGCCAGGATGAAAATCACGTGCTGTGGGGGTTCTTCCAGGGTTTTCAAAAGTGCGTTGAAGGCTTCATTGGTGAGCATGTGCACTTCATCGATGATATACACTTTGAAGCGGGATTCGAGCGGGGCATATTTGGCCTTTTCCCGAAGTTCTCTGATTTCGTCGATTCCCCGGTGAGACGCAGCATCAATCTCTAAAACATCAAGGGAATTGCCTTGTCTGATAGCCAGGCAATTTGCACATGTTCCACACGGAGTAGGAGTAACCCCCTCCTTACAATTCACAGCCATAGAGAGAATTCGGGCCGTAGTGGTTTTACCCACTCCCCGGGGACCAGAGAAAAGATACGCATGGGCTACTTTCTGTTCGCGAAGGGAGTTGGAGAGGATTTTGACCACAATTTCCTGCCCTACCACATCCTCAAAGCGGTATGGTCTCCACTTCCGATATAACGAGAGATACGACAAATCTTTCACCTCAAAATACACAAATCGCCCCTAACCGTGCGCCGATGCTCGATACCTTCCTTCCAGCCGTGTCAGAGGAGAAAGGCTCCGGCCAGGCACACTCACGGCACCCGAAGAGCCCCACGTACCGTTGCTCCCTTCCGGGCCTGGCGGGGTTGGCGGGGATTCGTCGCGTAAGACCCGACCTTCAACACCCTCTCTTTCTGACCAACACTGAAAGAAAGAACCTCACATCGGATTTCGACCCTGCTATAGCGGATTGCAGGTTCAGGGCACCGCTAACTCCCCGTCTAAGCACGATTAGAGGCAAACCTGGCGGAGAGGGTGGGATTCGAACCCACGAGACAGGTTTGTGACCTGTCTACCCGCTCTCCAGGCGGGCGCCTTCGTCCAGCTCAGCCACCTCTCCTTTTTATTCTTTCCAGATAAATTATAAGAAGGAGTGCCATCTTTTACAAGCTCAATTTTTCCTGAAAAAACGAGGCGTGCTTGATAAGTACCACAAAAGAGCTAAAATACTTCTCACGAAGGGAGGAAAAAGAATGAAGAACATTCCCCCAAAAAGTGCGCAAAGGTTAATCCGCTGCTACCACCTTGCCCAGGAGTCACGGACCACCGAAAAACTTTACCTTACCAGCAGAGCCATCGCTTCGCTCCTCGGGGTCGATGAAACCCAGGTACGAAAAGATATGGCTCTCATCGAAATCGAAGGAATCCCCAAAAAGGGTTACCCCGTAGACAGGATGATCAAAAAACTGGAGACGCTTTTTGGAATTCGCAAAGAACGCCTGGCAGTACTCGTGGGAGCAGGAAACCTGGGGAAAGCACTCATCAATTACCCTCGCTTTTCTCGGTATGGTGTTCGGATCGGATGTGCCTTTGAGAAGAATCCGGAAAAACATTTTACCCAGGTTGGCGGAATAACAGTATATCCGGTAGAAAAGATGAAAGAGATGGCCAGAACTCTCAAAGCCGAGATCGGGATTATTGCCATTCCACCTCAGGAAGCTCAGGAAATGGCCATGCGACTTGTCGAAGCAGGTATCCGGGGTATATGGAACTTCTCACCGACTCTGCTACGGCTTCCCCCAGGAGTGGTGGTACGTAACGAATGCCTGGAAACGGGTCTGGTCACTCTCCTTTATGAATTAGAAAGGGGCGAGGGTTCATGTATTTCTTGCGCCGGAACGACATCTTCCCCGTCATTGCCATAGGAATCGTCTTTGGGTTTCTCCTGGTATTCAAATACTTTCCCATCCTGGGGAATTCTTCATCGTACAAGCTCCTCATCGAAAGCGCGGAAGGAAAAAAGGAACTGACCGTCACACCGGATTTGCAGGAAACACTCCATCTACACGGTCCGTTAGGAAAAACCACGGTGACGATCAAAAACGGGAAAACCTGGGTGGTCTTTTCTCCCTGTCCAGACAAGACCTGTATAAAAATGGGGAAAATACCTGATAATACTGATTTCATCGCTTGCGTTCCCAATAAGATCGTAATTCGAATGGTGCGTTAAAACCGCCCCAAATCTCCGGCGATGAAGTGATCGAGGACAATGGTCGCCGCTCCAAGAAGGGTTACTTCATCCCCCCACTTTGAATAATGGATTTGCGGGGTCACATACTCTCGGTAAAGGAGGCGTTCCTCCACCACCTGTTTGACCGAATTTTCCAGGAATTCCTGAGCCAGGGCAGCCTGACCCCCGATGACCACCATTTCTGGATCATAAAGGTTAATCAAATGCACAACCCCAATCCCAATATATTGACCCAACTGCTGCAAGAGTTGCAAGGAAGTGGAATCCCCATTTCGAGCCCCCTCCAAAAGATGATGGAACTCCAGTTTTCCCTCTTTTTCCAGGACAGCCCTTAAGTAGCCGTTCCCCCCAAACCAGGCAATCTCTCTGGCCTTTTCCACAACATTGTAGGTGCTACAGTACATCTCCAAACATCCATAGTTTCCACAAACACAGCGAGGACCAAAGATATTGATGCTGGTGTGTCCAATCTCTCCCCCTTTCCGGTTCACCCCCTCGTAAATCTTCCCTTCCACCAAGACTCCAGTCCCCACCCCCTCTCCCACCATGAAGTACACCATGTTTTCCGCTTCTCTGGCCTGCCCACTCCAGGTTTCATGCAGACACGCTGCATGGGCATCGTTCATCATAAAAATGGGGAGGTCGTACTCAAAAAGGTACTTCCGTAAATCCAGGTTCCGGTAACGCAAAAAGGTGGGGTGGGCAAGAATGGTACAGGATTCTGCATCAACCGGTCCAGGGACACTCACCCCAATCCCCAGAATAAGGCTCAGCGACTGGGTAGCGTACTCAAGAACGTGGATGAACTCCTTCTGGAGCTCAAGGAGCGCTAGATCAATATTCTCAAGAAGGCTATAGTGTGAATCTCTCCGGAAGAGAATATTAGGGCCGAGATCAGTCAACGCAATAGAAAAACCTCGCCGGGTAAAATGGATAGCCACGATGTAGAAAGCCTGATCGTTCATCGAAAGCAAAATGGGTTTTCGCCCCGCCCGGGTATCAGAGAAACCAACCTCTTTGAGGAGATTGACCGAGAGGAGGTCATTCACAATGTTGGTGATGGTCGGTTGAGTGAGGCCAGTAATGCGGGCCAGGTCAATGCGCGAAAGAAGCCCCTTTTTTTTGAGGAGTCGCAAAACCAGGGACCGATTTTTGACCTTAACGTCGGAGAGATTATCCCCCACCCACTGATTGCTCATGTATTTATTATATGCCCTTTCACTCCGGGCGACAATGCTCTCTCCAGGTTTGACTTCCAGGGGTAAAGTAAAATAAAATTACTTAAAGGAAGAGGTGAACAATGGATACCGAGGTTTCTTCTCGAAAAACAAGGGTCTGGCGCTGGTTTTACCCGGGAATGCGCGTGAAAAGATGGTTACTTCTGGCTATCTTAGGAGTCATCGCAATCTCCCTGGGAATGAGCCTCATTCTTTCCAATCCTTACTTTCGAGTTATCTATCGTTACTGGCGACAACTTGTGTTTGAAACCATGAGAAGTTACTGGTTGGCCGTCCTCTTTGGAGCACTCTGGCTGGCAGGGGGAACCATTCTCATTATTTATGGCTTACAACGGATGAATCGTTCTATTCTTGGGGCCGTTATGCCCTCCCCGGAAAATGAAATCGTGGATAAAGTGTTTCGCAAAAGACGCCTGGAACGCGGTCCT
>JABUEZ010000155.1 GCA_013314795.1 Candidatus Profundicultor aquiphilus
CGCTTTTTCCGGGAACTCCCCCTCCCCCCGGAAACCCTGGACACCTTTCCCAAACGTTATCGTTTACCCCGGAGGGATATCCACCTTCCCCTCCACATCCTTTCTCCCCGCCAGAAGGAGGTTATCTTCTGTCTCTTCTACGACTGCCTCACCGAGGACGAAACCGCCCGGTTCCTGGGTATCTCCCGCAGGTCGGTGAGGACTCACAAACAGAGAGCCCTCCAGAAACTCAAAAACGCATTGGGGAACAAACCCCCATAGATACCCCATCTGGGAATGCTTCCAACGTGCAGAATCCCCCACTGACGGTATCTTCGTCACCCTGAACTTGTTTCAGGGTCTCTCGTTTCGGGATCCCAATGTTTCAGGGTTTCCATCTTGAGATGCTGAACCAAGTTCAGCATGACGTGCTTTATTCTTCGCACTTTTTTGGGATGCTGAAATAAATTCAGCATGACAAACTTGACTGTCACCCGGCACGTCTTTTAGCCGGAGTCCATATGTTCCCTCTTTTTCCATGGACCTGGATGCCCGATAAAAGATTTCGGGCATGACAACATTTGGACTTATCCCTCAAAACTGTCACCAGCACATTCCTACACAACTCATCATCCCGGCATGCTCCCACAAGGACGTCACCCTGGCAATTTTTTAGCCGGGGTCTTTCTCTAGATTCCCACTAAAAGCGTGTGGGAATGACAGAAAAAAACCCACTTTGGGATGCCGGATCGAGTCCGGTATCCCAAACAATCCTTTCTGGAGGTGATTTCCTGTGTCTTTGGTTTCTGATATCCTGATTCTCCTTCTCCCTTCCCTTTTAACCTATGTCTTTACCCGTTTGGGGTTAGACAAACTGAAGTTGCAAAAATATGAACGATTGCTCCGGCTGGCCGAGGAAGCGGTACTATTTGCCGAGGATGCCTTTCCCGATTCCCCAGGGGTGGAGAAACTCAGAAAGGCGGTGGAGTACCTCAAGATGGTGGCAGCGAAAGCGGGCCTCCGACTCTCCGATAAAGAGGCGGAGGAAAAAGCCCGGGTGGCGTTCCAGAGAATACAGAAGGAGAGTTTAGAAAAGGTGCTGAAACGTGTATGGTTTTTCGGTGATATAATAAAGAGTCAAAAAGAATCGAGAAACTGTGGAACGCAGGTACCGCAGGGGATACCAACCAGGTGCGAAGGCACCCGCAGAGTGGTTTCTCCCTCTCGGTGAATTGTAACTCATCATAAATTGTTCTGCAGGTGACGCAATGAGAGCAGGTTTGGGGTGGAGTATCCTACCAGATGAAGAGTTGAGCACAAAAGAAGCGTTGGCCCAGGCGGTGGCGGGGAGTGGCGAACCCCGGATGGTGTTTCTTTTTGCCACGCCGGAGTATGATGCCCACCGGTTGGTGGAGGCGTTACAGGTGCACCGAAAAGCGGCGAAGGTGCTGGGGTGCCTGAGTGAAGGGGTAATTGCCGGGGGAAAATACCTGAAAAAAGGGTTGACGATGCTGGCCCTGGGTGGGAACGACCTGGAAGCCCGGACATTTGCGTCGGAAAAAGAGTCCGGAAACCCGTACGCTATGGGGGAGGAGTTGGGAAAGGCCATCCGGGCGGAGGGGTTTAGCGGGGGCACTGTGGTGATTCTGGTAGATCCGGCCGTGGAGGTACCACTTTTTTTGCAGGGGATATACAACATTTTAGGACCCGAGTTCCTGTATTTAGGGGGAGGAACCGGAAAGGCGCAGTGGACCGAAAAGGGAGTAAGCTCAAGCTCGGTGAGTGTGGCGGTTTTGAGCGGCGTGGATGTGGCTTCAGCAGCAGACCACGGGTGGGTGCCCACCCCGGAACTTTTGGTGGTTACGGAAACAAGGGGCAAAGAAGTGGTGGAGATTGACGGGGTCTCGGCCGTTGAGGCATACCGGGAACGGGTGGGAGATTTTGCCCGGGAGGAATTCAGCCGGGTGGGAGCCCTGTACCCCCTGGGGTTCCCTAACCTGTGTGGGAGATTTCTCATTCGAGACCCGGTTTACCTCACCCCGGATGGGGCCATGGGGTTTGTAGGGGCGAGAGTCCCCCAGGGGGCGGTGGGGTACATGATGAAGGGCGAAAAAGAAAATCTTTTGAACACGGTCAAAAAGGTAACCCAGGAAGCGGTTGCCGGGGTTGCAGAACCTGTTTTTTCGCTGGTGTTTGACTGTGTGAGCCGCCCTCTGATTCTGGAGGATGATTTTTGTCGGGAAGTGGCCGGCATCGGAGAAAAACTCGGTGGGGTCCCGGTGTGCGGATTTTTGAGCGGCGGCGAAATCCACCCCTATGGGCGGGCACCGGTTTTCTGGAATAAAAGCGTGGTGGTGGCGGTGGGGGGGAAAGGTGGCCAAAAATCTGGTGGTGCCCTCCCCTGCAAGAACACGCTGGAGGCCGAGTTAGCCATACTCCACGAGATTTCAGCACTTACCTTCGCCGGGTGCTATGAGGAATTCTTCCAGGAACTGGTGGAACGGGCGGTGCGCCTTTTTGCGGCACAGCGAATGGGCCTATTTTGGGAAAAGGACGGCCAGCCGGAACTGGTGGCATCCTGGGGTTTTGCGTCTCTGGAAGATTTCAAGAAGGTGGCCACCATACCGGGAAGCCATCGGCACATTTTCCAATTTCGGGAAAAGGGAATGCTTTTCCTGGAAGTCCCATGGGAGTTTTCGGCCCGGGAGGAGCGCCTGTACACCATCTTTGCCCGGAAGGTGGAAGAGGTCCTGTGCGAGGCCCGCCGGATGGGAGAAAAAGAACAGAGAATGCAGGAGTTAGAACATTTATCCCTCACCGACGAACTCACCGGCCTTTACAACCGGAGGGGTTTCTTCGCTCTGGCCGAACACCAGTTACTGGTCGCCCAGCGGGAGGGGAAAAGTGTGGGGGTTCTGCTTGCTGACTTTGACGGCCTCAAGAGGATCAATGACACCTTTGGCCACGGAGCGGGAGACCTGGCCCTGTCGGAGTTTGGACAACTCCTGCAGAAAGCGTTTCGGAGGTCGGATATTCTGGCCCGCATCGGGGGAGATGAGTTTGTGGCATTCTTCACGGATATCAATGAAGCCGAAATCCAGAAACTCCTGTACCGCCTGTGGAAACTGGTGGACGCCTGGAACACCGATAGCCAGCTTCCTTACTCCCTTGATTTCAGCGCCGGCTGGGCGATTTCCCATTCATCCAGGGTGCGGGAAGTCCGGGAACTCCTTACCCTGGCCGATAGCAGAATGTACGAGAAAAAACGCCGGAAAAAGGGCGGGAACAAATCGAGGTTCTGAAAGGACTGCCACAATCATCACTTGCTGGTTTCAAGCGGCCCAAAAGAACTTCTGGAGAGCACTTCACCCTGTTGCCGTCTAAAGAAGCGTGAATGAAATGATATTTATCTTCCTGGCCCCAATTCCTGCTCGATGACTCTGAGTACGTCCTCCACGGTGATTTCCCCACTCTCTGCTAACTCCGGTATATGTTTGTGATGAGGGAAGGTTTTGAGATCCCTGTGGTGAGGGGCGTTATCCCACCGTGTACGCAACTTCCCATCCCGGTATTGCCAGTGATAGGAGTAAAGGTACTCATTTTCAGAGACGTACTCCCGGACATACAGTTCGCTTTCGTCGATAAGCACAATCTTGAGTTTGAGGTAATAGAAATCCCTTCCCTGTTGGAAATCCTGGATTTCATGGCTTTTGACAACTCTGCTTTTTTCAACTAACGTTAATGTCCTGAGCATGCTCTATTTCGTTCAGGGCCAACTCCAGGTCCTTGAGTTTTTCGGTGTAGGCTTTCCACTCGATATAGTCGTCCCACCGAGCAAAATCTTCTTCCTCTCTGGTTTTGGCTTCAAAGGTTTCCAGGGTGCATCCATACTTCCGTTCAAAATACCGTATCTTGTCCCGGATGGGCACGATCTGGGAGATCACGTTGAGCTTTTCGAAGGTTTTGATCTCCTCTCTGGATACGTTGATACGTGTCAAAACCAATCACCTCGGTTCAAATTCTCCATTATAACTATAGCAAAATGCCAGAAATGCCACAAGCAATAGCCACCTCCCCCATTTTCATTACCCAAGAGAAGCGTGATTCACCACCCCAGTAAGTAGCAAAGCAAGCTCAAAGAGGAATATCGTGTCCTTCTGGTGAGAAAAATTCGATGGCACCCACGGGGTACTGGAAAAAGGATGAGGACAAATCGAGGTTCTGAAAAAGCCGGCTCAGTCACTCTTTTTTCTCAGGTGGGAAAGAAGAATGCCCTCGAGTTCTTCAGGGGGAAGGGGCCGGTAGTAGTAATAGCCCTGGATTTCCTCACGGCCCTGTTCGAGCAGGAACTCAAGCTGAACCTCGGTTTCCACGCCTTCGGCGGTAACCTGCGCTTCCAGGGACTGGGCGAGGTGGACGATGCCCTTCACGATTTCCCGGTCCCGACTGTTTTCCAGAAGGCCCTGCAGGAAATGGCGGTCGATTTTGATCCGGTCCACCGCCAGAGCCTTGAGGTGAGTGAGAAAGGAATACCCGGTTCCAAAGTCATCGAGAGTCACGTTGACTCCCAGGTTTTTGAGAGAGCGCAGGGTCGCGCTCACGTGTTCCGGGTCCTGAAAGAAGGTGGTTTCGGTGATTTCAAGTTCGAGATACTGAGGATCAAAACCGGTTTCGGTCAAAACTTTTTTCACCTTCTCCACAAGTTCCGGGTCCCGAATCTGCACTGCAGAAAGGTTCACCGCCAGACGCAGGGGCAGAATGCCCAACCTTTGCCAGCGTGCCACCTGCGCACAGGCAGTCCGCAACACCCACTCCCCGATGGAAATAATAATTCCAGTCTGTTCGGCAATTGGGATAAACGTGCTGGGCAACACCATTCCCATCTCGGGATGTTGCCAGCGCAAGAGCGCTTCCAGACCCACGATAGCTCCAGTCCTGGCATTGACCTGAGGCTGATAGTAAATCTGGAACTCCTTCCGCTCCAGGGCCCGATATAAACCACTAATCAAGCGTTTTTTGGTGAGGGCGTTGTCCTTCATTTCCGGCGAACAGAAGGCATACCCGTCGCCTCTTTTACCTTTGGCGACATACATGGCCAAATCGGCATTCTTGATGAGGTCATGGGGGGTTTCGCCATCCGCAGGGTAGAGGGCAATACCGACGCTGGCGGTGACAAAGAATTCCTGGTTATGAACCGTAAAAGGCTGCCGAAATGAGGTAAGAATCCGTTCCACAATGGGGAGGACTTCTTCATGGTGATTTAACTGGGCAAGGAGTACCAGAAATTCGTCCCCGCCAAAGCGGGCCACGGTGTCGTGTTCCCGCACGCACCCTGAAAGGCGACTCGCCACCCGCCGGAGCAACCGATCCCCCATTTCGTGTCCCTCGGCATCGTTGATGTTCTTAAAGGCATCAAGGTCTATAAAAAGGATGCCCACCATTTTCCTGGTCCGGTGGGCAAGCTGGATGGCCTTTTCGAGGTGTACCCG
>JABUEZ010000156.1 GCA_013314795.1 Candidatus Profundicultor aquiphilus
TGATGCTGGCTCTGGGACTCAAAGACATGGTTCCGCAGTTTGTGGATTAGACCACGAATCGAGTGGCAGGGCAACGCAGATATGTTTTATCCTAACCCAGTTCTTGAGCCCACCGATTGGGAAGCAATCAAAAAAGCGTACGCTGAAAAAGGAAAATAATCTGGAAAGAGAGGCGGGTTTTATCCCGCCTCTCTTTGTGTGAGGAGGTATCGGGGTGGATCTGAAGTTGAAGGATAAGGTAGCAATTATTACCGGAGCTTCTCTGGGCATTGGGGCAGAAACTGCCCTTCTTTTTGCTCAAGAAGGTGCTTGTGTGGTTCTGGTCGATCTCGATGAAGTGAATGGAAAGGCAGTGCTGGAAAAAATTACCTCTTCAGGTGGTTCTGCGACGTTTCTGAAAATAGATGTTGCTTCAGAGGGAGAGGTAAAATCGGGGATTCACTCCGTAATGGAAAAATTTGGTCGGATAGACATTCTGGTTAACAATGCTGGCATTTATCGAAAAGGCGATGTCCTTTCGTTTTCAGAGGATGACTTTTCTCGGGTGATTTCGGTGAATGTCAAAGGGGTTCTTTTGTGTAGTAAATATGCCGCACTTGCGATGAAAGAAAGAAATTATGGAGTTATTGTTAATGTAGCTTCTGAAGCCGGAATTGTAGGCATCAAAAACCAGATTGTTTATAATCTTTCTAAGGCGGCGGTTATTTCCATCACCAAAAGCTGTGCGGTAGATCTTGCTCCGTATGGGATAAGAGTTAATTGTGTGTGTCCTGGTACAACCTTTACTCCGTTAGTGGAAAAGGCTTTATCGAGAGAGAGTGACCCGGTTGCGGTGCGGCGGGAACTGGAAAGCAGTAGACCTCTTAATCGACTGGGAACACCCTCGGAAATCGCTTCAGCCATCCTTTTCCTTGCTTCAGATACTGTATCTTATGCCACAGGGGCTGTTCTGAGTATCGACGGAGGCTACACTGCATGGTAGGGGGACAGGAACCTTTACTGGTATTGCAAGATATCTGTAAAGAATTTCCCGGAGTGAAGGCTCTGGACGGGGTAAGCTTGGAGATTTTTCCTGGAGAAATTCATGCTGTACTTGGGGAAAACGGAGCAGGAAAATCCACCCTGATGAAAATTTTAAGCGGGATTCTCAGGAAAGACCGTGGTGAGATTATCCTTGAGGGGAAAAGGGTGGATTTTAGAACTCCTCGGGATGCCATATCTGCAGGTATAGCTCTGGTGCAGCAAGAACTCTCACTGGTACCATATTTAAGTGTTGCGGAGAATATTTTTTTAGGGCGGTGGCAGAGGAAAGGTCTGGGAATAGACTGGAGACTTTTAAAAAAAGAGGCCGAAGAACTTTTGCGACGTTTCAACCTTAAAATTGACCCTCAGGCGCTGGTGGAAGAACTGAGCGTGGCTGAGCAACAGATTGTAGAGATTATTAAAGCTATCGCTAAACCCCAGGTGCGGGTTTTTCTGTTAGATGAGCCCACTTCAGCTCTTGGCGAAAAGGAAATTGCCCGATTGTTTGAATTGCTCTTTGAGATAAAAAAAGAGGGTAAGGCCATTATCTTTATTTCTCATAAGATTAATGAAGCCTTAGTGCTCTCGGATCGTATTACGGTGTTACGGGATGGACGAAAGGTTATTACTGCTCCGTGTAGAGACTTAACTGAAAGAGATGTTGTTTTCCATATGACTGGGAAAACCTGGGAAAGACAGAGAGAAGCAGAGAGCGTTGTTCAAAAGGAAAGGGTTACCCCAATCCTGGTTTTACAGAATTTCTCGGTTGATAACTTTGTAAGGGATGTAAACTTGGAAGTTGCACGAGGGGAAATACTGGTGATTTTTGGGCTGGTAGGTTCGGGACGTACCACCCTGGCAGAAGGATTATTTGGTCTTCGTAGGCACACAGGTAAATTGTTTTTGGAAGGGAAGGAAATAGAGCTTTCCTCTCCTCTTGAGGCTGTTCATTCGGGTATCGGTTACATCCCTGAAGACCGGCGGCATGGCTTAATCTATGAGATGCCAGTTTTTTCGAATATTACTTTGGCGGTTCTGAGTGATGTTTCGAGAAAAGGTATTCTGAAATTGGAGGAGGAATTTCGTCTGGCCGGGAAATTTGTACAGGATCTGCGGATTAAGACTCCTAACATTTTCCGAGAGGTTCTTTTCTTGAGTGGGGGCAATCAGCAGAAAGTGCTTTTGGCGAGGTGGTTAGCCAGAAATCCCAGGGTTCTGGTTATGGACGAACCCACAAGAGGCATCGATGTTGGAGCAAAATTTGAAATCCGTGAACTGACGAAGTCTCTGGCTCTTACAGGTCTGGGAATTATTTATATTACTTCTGAAGCCCCTGAAGCCCTTGAGTTTTCAAGCCGCATTGCAGTAATGCGTAATGGAAAAATTGTAGCGATATTTGATGACCCTTCCCGGATCACAAAATCGGATTTGATCGCTGCTGCGAGTGGTGCTCTGGAAAGAGAGGTGGTCTGGAATGGCCAAAGATAAAGAAGTTACTGGTTCCACAGCCTTCCTTCCTTCTGTGAGAAGCATTGTTCTAAAGGGTGGCTCTCTGGTAGGGGTTGTGGCCTTGAGTATTGCCTTTGCCAGTTTTACTCCTCATTTTATGACGCTGAGTAACTGGCTCAATATTCTTCGGCAGGTCTCGGTGGTAATGATTCTGGCTTCGGCACAGACCATGGTCATCATTGCAGGTGGTATCGACCTTTCGGTGGGGTCGTTACTGGCTCTTGGAGGATGTCTTGCAGCGGTGGCGATGAGTTACTGGGGGTGGAGTTTTGTGCTTGGATCCCTCCTTGGTATTGCGATAGCCACTCTGGCTGGTCTGGGCAACGGGGTAATAATAGCCAAGGGAAAGATCCCCGACTTCATTGCTACTCTGGGTATGCTGGGTGCTTTGCGAGGTGTTTCTCTTCTCATTACCGGTGGTCTTCCGGTTCCGTCGCATTTTACGGCGACCAAATTGGCTGGGTACCTACCCCAGGTTCTGGTTTTCTTAGGCAGTGGTGATCTCTGGGTGATTCCGGTACCGGCTGCGATCGGGGTGGGAGTGGTTATTATCACCTGGTTTATTCTCTCTCGAACTACCTTTGGCAGATCCCTTTACGCAGTAGGTGGTAATAGAGAGGCAGCCAGAGCTTCAGGAATTGATGTAGACCGGGTAAAGGTTATCGTTTACGGACTGGCCGGACTGTACTGTGGAGCGGGAGGGCTGGTACTCGTTGGGAGGATGAATTCTGCCAATGCGCTGATGGCGGAGGGTATTGAGCTTCAGACCATTGCTGCGGTGGTCATTGGGGGAACGAACCTTTCCGGAGGGAGGGGTTCGGTTTTTGGGACTCTGGTTGGTGCTATTTTGATGGGTGTTCTGAGCAACGGTCTCAACCTGTTGAATGTCCAGCCCTTCTGGCAGAGAGTGGTGAATGGATTACTGATTATTATAGTGGTTTTATTTGACCAGTGGCGCAGAAGATTGGGAGAATAAATTCGAAGGAAGGAGTGAAGGAATTGGAGAAAGTCAATTTTGTTCTGGTTGGAGCAGGTCGGGCAGGAATGGTTCACGCTCGAAATCTCGTTCACTATATCCCCGAAGCTAACCTCTGTGCTTTGGTGGACGTAAATCTGGAGCAGGCTCGGAAATCGGCCGAAGAAGTAGGTGTTTCAAAGTATTACGCCAGTTTTGAAGAAGCCCTGGAGAGAGAGCATTTTGAGGCAGTCTGCATTGCTTCACTGACTTTTACTCATCGGGAGATCATCGAGAAGGCTGCTTCAGTTCGGAAACACATCTTTTGTGAAAAACCTCTGGCGCAGACAAAAGAAGAGGCTGAAAAGATTCAAGAAGTGGTGAAAAAAACCGGGATAAAGTTCCAGATCGGGTTTATGCGCCGATATGATCCTGAAATCCGAAAGGCCTGGGAAATGGTGCGGGAAGGAAAAATTGGAGAGCTGGTTCTTATTAAGTCCACCGGAAGAGGACCGGGGTTACCTCCCGCCTGGATCTGGGACAGGAGTAAAAGTGGAGGAATGCTTGCTGAAGTTTCTTCGCATGATATCGATTCAATGCTCTGGTTTGCAGGGCAAAAACCCGGTACTATTTTTCTCATGGCAAGGAATTTTAAGGGTCAGGAAGCGCGAGAGAAGTTCCCCGATTTCTACGATCACTACGTTCTGACGGTGAATTTTCAAAATGGTCCCATGGGGGTTGTCGACGGAGGGTGTCCGGTGGGATATGCGTATGATGCTCGCATAGAGATACTGGGTACCGAGGGAATGATCCGAGTCGGTGAAACAGATATCCCCGGCCTTACGTGGTATACCCTGGACAAGAAGTCCATCCGGGAAACCCAGTCAAGCTGGCGTAATCGGTTCAAAGAGGGATACCTTGAGGAGATGAAGTCTTTCATTCGATGTATTATTAAGGATGAAAAACCCTCACCATCGCTTGAAGACGGCCTTAGGGTGGTTAGAGTGGTAGAAACTGCCCATCAGTCTCTGGAGATGGGAAAACCTGTCCTTTTTGAAGGGGAGTGGTGATTTTGCCGTACTTTATTGGGTGTGATCTGGGCACCACGGCAACGAAAACTGGTCTTTTTGATGCAGAAGGAAAATTGCTGGCTCTGGCACGGCGAAACTCGAACCTCATTTACGGCAAGGATGGGAGTGTTATCCAGGATCCCTACGAGATGCTGGATTCAGTCATTGAGACTGTCCGGGAGGTCATGGAAAAGAGTAAGGTATCTCCGGAAGCAGTGGGGGCACTGGCACTTGATGGACAAATGGCGGGAATTATGGGGGTTGATGAGAGTGGAGAACCGGCTACACCGTACGACTCATGGCTTGATGTTCGCTCCACGCCGTATGCTCTGTTGATGAAAAAGAAAGGTGAGGACCTTATTGCTACTCGTTCTGGAATGGCTCCCAGTATTAACCATGGCCCCAAAATTCTGTGGTGGAAAAATGAGCATCCTGAGGTTTATAAAAACATTGCCAAATTTACGGTTCCTTCCTGCTGGGTTACGCAAAAACTTGCAGGAATAAAAGGTGCAGATACCTTTATTGATTATACCTATCTTCATTTTTCCTGCTTTGCTGACCTGGAAAAGATTGTTTGGGATAAAGATATTCTCGATCTTTTTGAAATGGAAGAAAGTAAGTTTCCCAGGATTGTTGAACCCTGGATGGTGGTAGGCCGATTGGGAAAAGAATGGGCGGGAAAAATGGGACTCCTTGCTGGTACCCCTCTTGTAGCTGGTTGTGGAGACCAGGCCGCCAACAACCTGGGAGCAGGAATTGTGGAAAGAGGAATGGCCTTTGACGTGGCTGGAACAGCTTCCTGTTTCAGCCTTTATGTGGATCGATACGTTCCCGATGTAAAGTACAAAACGCTTCTTTTCCCCCGAGCAGTTCTGCGCGATTATTATTATCCAAT
>JABUEZ010000157.1 GCA_013314795.1 Candidatus Profundicultor aquiphilus
CTGGTTACTGCAGACCATGAGACCGGGGGGTTGGAAATGAGAACAGAGGTTAACTTTTCCAGAATTCTCAGCCAGCCCTTCTCGTATCAGATTTTCCTTGATAAGGTTTCTTCGGGGAAATCTCCTCTAGAGCTTGTTCAGGAAATGTGGCATTTTAGAGAAGCTTCAGATTTAAAAGTCCCTGTTGGTGATCCAAATAAAGTATTCGTAACCCTGGCACGGGAGTTTGCTGTGGAAGTAGGGATATCCTGGGAAACCACCGGCCACACCGGCAAGAGAGTGCCGGTTTTTCTGTGGGGACAGCCTGAAACTTCTTACCACTGGCAAGAAAACACCGACGTTTTTAAGGTTCTTTGGGATTGTCTGGAGAAGTAACTCAGGTTTCCTCTTCCTCTTTTTCCTCTAAATGGATTTCCTGTTCATCAGAGTCGACCCAGATCAGTTCGGCAAATCGGCCCCAGTGGAGCACCGCGTTTTTAATCTTTTGGATCTCTTCCGCGGTGAGGTCTCTGGTGATAAGCTGGTCCAGGTATTCTGTACTTACGGCGTGTTCTTCGTTATGGGTAAGGAAGGAAAGGAGTTCCCTAAAGACAGGAATTTCTGGCAAAGTGGTGGCAATGATCTTCTTTCGCTCTTCCTGGCTGCTCTGAATGAAATGTTTTCCCTTGGGAGTGAAGAAGACATCACCAGCTTCGTATTCTACAAAACCAAATATTCTGGCAGTTTCCAAAACGCTGAGGAGCTGTTCTAACTGGTGATCGATGTTCTTGCCCAGCTTGTAAACGTCTATTTTCCCCGATTCGTCGTCTAAAATTTCCAAAAATCCAATGACTTCGCTGACCCCTGCTCGGGGATAAGGACCGCTTTCGTCATCCATTATCCTTCACCTGTGAGTCTATTATACCATTTCACTTACTGATGTGGCTACTTACAATGAGGGCGTAGAGATGATCCAGAATGGATTCAAACTCTTTGGAATGGGTATCGCGGGGGCGAGGAAGGGATACTTCAATTTCTCCTACGACTTTGCTGGGACGAGCACTTAAGACCACAATGCGGTCGGACATGAGAATTGCTTCTTCAATGTTGTGGGTCACCATGACCACTGAACGAATGGAGAGCTTGCCACTGGTCCACAATTTGAGAAATTCCTCTCGAAGGTCGGCAGCGGTGAGGACATCGAGGGACGAAAATGGTTCATCCATGAATAAAATCTCCGGTTCCACTGCCAGAGCCCGGGCGAACCCCACCCTCTGTTTCATGCCCCCGGAAAGTTCTCGGGGATAGGCGTCTTCGAAAGAATCGAGGCCCACAAGATCGATGTACTTTAAAGCGGTGCGGATGCGCTGTCGGGGAGGGATGCCTCTGGCCTCAAGCACCAGTTCAATGTTTTCTTGGACGGTGAGCCACGGAATAAGGGCAAAGTTTTGAAAAACAATGGATGCGTTAGGATTAGGTCCGGGAAGTGGTTGACCTTTGTAAAAAACTTGCCCTTTGGTCGGTGACACAAGGCCTGCGGCGATGCGAACCACGGTCGATTTGCCCGATCCAGATGGACCGACAATAACTACGAGCTCCCCTTCTTTCACCACCAGGTCGATTTCATCGATGACGGAAAAATATTTCCCCTTCTCGATATACGCTTTGGTGATTTCTTTAAGTTCCAGCAGAGCCATGGCGCTCTCCCCTATTCGCTAAAATTATACTTCTCGGCAGCATGGTTATACCAGCGTTTCCAGAAAAAGGTGTTGATGAACACGATCCAAAGAGTCATGGCAAGCACCACCCAAAGAAGTTCTTTGGGCTGCGCGGTGGCAGAAAGAAGCAGGGAGCCAATGCCATGGATGGAAAAGATCTCTTTTCCAAAATTCACCTCTTCGGCAACCATGGAGGCGTTCCAGGCTCCACCCCAGGCTGTGATTGTTCCGGTGATAAGCGACGGAAGCATGGCCGGGATGAGAATAGTTCGGTAATAGAGGAATCCCCGCACGCCGAAGTTGTTAGCCATTTCGATAATGGTAGAAGGAATCATGAGCGCACCCTTGAGCATGTTGAAAAGGGTGTACCAAAGTGATCCGGTGAGGAGAAGGAGTACAGCGGCTACCCCCATGTATTCTCTACCAACGCTACGCACAATAAGTGGGTAGAAGATAACAGCCGGGACACTTCCCATGGTTGCTGCCAGAGTGTAGATGTTTTTTACAGTGTTACTGGCTCGAATAGCCTTAATAACGAAAGGAAACGAGAGAAGGATGGAAAGTCCTACTGCAACGATGACTCGAAAAGTGGTGGCAATGAGATTTTCGGGGATTTCTACAAGACGTGGAGAATAGGGTGGTTTTAGAAGCCAGTAAAGAAAATAAGCAAAGAGTCCAAGGAGGGCGGCGTAGAGAACATACCGCAGGGAAGAAAGAATTTTCTGATGCTTTCGCAAAGTCTCTCCCCAGGAGAGGATACGGTCAAGGTGCTGTGAAATTTTCTCCCACCTGATATTGTTTCGTAAGAATGCTACAATTCCTGGTTCTTCAGGGGCACTTCCCACGGCGCCAAATTTGAAGAGGTCACTCCATTCGATCAGGGGGCGGAAGAGAAACCACTGGGTACACCAGTTGATGAAGACGATGGTGCCAACTGTGATAAGCATGCCTGCAAGGTTTCCCTGGGCGACGTAGCCCATCATGGCGGTTCCAAGTCCGGGTAAGCGGATTTCCACATTTCCCAGGGTAATGATTTCTGAGGCCATGAGAAAGTACCAGCCCACAGCGAGACTAACACCGCTATTGTAGATGATGGTAGGAATGAGAGCGGGAACATAAATACGTTTGACCAGAAAATTGGAGTTCATCCCGAAAGATAGAGCCATTTCGGCAATATCCCTGGGAAAAGTCTTGACCGTCTCGTAAACCCCGAACGCGATATTCCACACCTGAGAAGTGAAGATGAGAAAGATGGCGGCCAGTTCCAATCCTATGCGCTGTCCCCGAAAGAGGAAAACCAGAATCGATACGGCAATGGGAAAGAAACCCAGAATTGGGACCGATTGGAGGACATCAAGGAGAGGAATCATCCAGCGTTCTCTTCGGGGGTTCATTGCGGCCAGGACCCCGTAAACGATTCCAAAAAGAAGGGAGACAAAATAAGCGATGAAAATGCGAATAACAGACCAGAATGCCGCAGAGAGAAGATACATTCTACCGTCCCCGCTTATTCATTTTCTTCGTTCCCTTCCTTTTCTTCCTCTTCTTCAAGGTGAATTTCCTGATCGTCAGAATCGACCCTGATAAGTTCGGCAAATCGTCCCCAATCGAGAACAATATCCTTGGCTTTTTCTACCTCTTTTTCTGGGAGCACGCGGCCAATGATTTCTTCCAGGTATTCCACGTCCACCACGTGGTCCTCCTTGAGGTGAAGGACATCCAGAAGTTCCTTGAAAACATCGAACTGAGGGAGAATCTGGGCGATGATTCTTTTGCGTTCGTCAGTGGAGCCCCGCAGTAAGGTTTTACCCAGTTCGGTAAGTAAAATATCCCCTTCCTCCACAGTGACGAAGCCAAAAGTTTTGGCTGTTTCTACCGCGCCCAGGAGCTGATCCAGTTTGTGGCCAATGGTTTTCCCAATCTTGTAGACATCGATTTTGCCACCTTCGTCATCTATCATTTCCAGGAGTCCCACAACTTCGCTTACTCCTGCTTTTGGCCAGTTACCACTTTCTTCTCTCATAGCTTTCCTCCCTATCAGTAACTTCCGCTTCCTTTGATTCTGTATTCTACATCACTTTGTGGAAGAGCGGAAGTCGGATTCGTTGAGGTTCATTTTTCGGTGAGTTTCCTCTTTAGTTCCAGAGCATTTTCAAGCATAAAAGTATTATTGAAGAGACAGAAAGTTTCTTTTTGTGTTTCTTTCAATTTTTGGGCAAGTGCCTCGATTTCTTCCTGCGTATAGCAATAATGGTAACCACTTCTACCATGAAGGCGAAAATACTGGATTCTGCCAGCGGTAGGAGAGGCATAGAACGGGTCCACCACGTGAATGAGATTAAAGTCCTCACAGATTTTCTGAACGGTCTCTAAAGGCCAGTTCCCCCGGGGTTCAAATCCCCATAGAAAGGGATTTCTCTCCAGGTTCTGGAAGAAGCGCGAAAGATTGGCAATATTTTCAGCAGTAGGCCGGAAAGAGGGAGGACATTGGATAACAATAACCTTGGCTTGCAGGATGTGGGCTTCTTGGAGGGTAATCCTGGTGCTTTCCTCAACTTCGGGGGTAAACTGAAAGAAACCCAGATTTTGCGGAATGAAGTGGGGTGGAAGTTTTGCCCGGCGGTAGGTAGGAGAAGTATAGGGGTGAGTAATTCCCTGAAACGCCTTCATGGTGAACACGAAAGACGAAGGTGTGTCTTTTCGGAGGTTGAGAAGGCTTTTCTCGGAAAGTGGTGTATAAAAGGTCTTCTGGACTTCAACCACATCAAGTTGCTGGAAAAGCGAAATCCGTGAAACTGGGAATCCGCATACCCCAACTCGAATCATTTCTTTTTGAGTAAAATCGCGGTGGAAATTTTCCTTTCTCCGGTGATGTCGGAGGGCATGTTTAGGATTTGCCCCTGGAGGTAAAAAGTGGTCGAACCTCCACCATCGAGATTCAAGGCATTTTTGATCTGATAATTTTTCAACTCTTCCACCAGTTCCTGGATAGTGAGTCCTAAACTGTGTCCAGGACGTCGACCATCCACAGCGAGGAAAAGGATTTCCCCGTTCATTGTTTCCCCGATGACGGTGCGGGGATGCCGTTTGGTGACCACATCGTTATTGAACTGGCCGAACGGTCCGGGATTGCCTTCAAAGAAGAGAAGCGGACCACCGCTTACAGCGTATTGCATCTTCTGCCACTTTGCGATGTCGCCGGTGAGGGGATAAAGGCCAATCTTCACTCGCATTTTCTGTCCGGGAATCACGTTGGCAAGAAGCCACTGAGCACCTTTGCCAGTACCCTGGAGAATAAATCCATGGGGAGGAATCGGAGTTTCTCCCTGACTTTCTCCGATCCTTTCCACGATGCCGTTGCGTACGATACATTCCACACCCTTTTGGGCAGGTGTTTTTGGGCCGAAAAACTGGTCATATAGGACGATTTCGTTTCCTTGATTCAGGCGATTGATGCCCTTGATCGGATGCGATATTCCGTTTTCAAGGGTTGCTTCGGTCTTAAATTTGATTTCACCGAACAAGATTTCATTCTCGGCTGTGAAACCGCAATTGTACCATCCCTCTATGGGTTCACTTAACACCCGACCGTTGGCAACGAGAAGTCCCAGGGGTTCTCCGGCTTTGGTGAAGAAGCTGGCATTTATGGCAAAGATGGCGTTATTTCGGCGACCAATTTCACTGGTCTTTTCCCGGTCCATAATTTGATTGTTGGCCATGGCCACTTCCA
>JABUEZ010000158.1 GCA_013314795.1 Candidatus Profundicultor aquiphilus
CCCTGCCAGGGTGAGGCCTGATTTACAAAGCTAACGACGGGCGGGCTGATGTTGAAAGCCCATACCGGTCCGCCAAGAAAAACTTCCTGAAACGGGGTTAAATCCTTTGTGTGGCACGAAATTTCTGGAAGGTCCTGGTCGGTCCACTTACTCCCTAAAGGTCGAACTGTTTTCCCTTTGGATGCCAGGGTAATTTCCGATAAAGATGCCTGCAACGCTTCAGCGATTCCTTCTGCTACTGCCCTGGTTTTTCCGGTTTGCGAAAAAAAGCATATCAACGTACTCATTTTCTTCCCCTCCTTGGGATGGATTAAGACTGGTAAATCGCTTCATCACTCAAGAGTTCAAAGCCGTTTCGTTCCAGCACGCTCTGGGCACGGGGCTGGTTTTCCACCTGAATGACAAGGACTGCCTTTTCACCGCTTTTTACCACAAATCCATAGGCGTCTTCAATGTTGACCCCGTTTTCCGTGAGAACCTGGGCAATTCTGTGGAGACTTCCAGGCTTGTCCTCCATGACTACGGCGATCACTTCCTGGAGGTAGGTGGGGATCCCCTGGGCTCGCAGTGCGTCGTAGGCTTTCTGGGGTTTATCGACCAGGATTTTGATCACACCAAACCCGTTGGCGCTGGAAATGGTTATAGCCCGGATGTTGATCTCTTCCTGAGCCAGCACCCGGGTGATTTTCTCGATTCGACCTGGTTTATTTTCGGCAAAAACAGAAACCTGATGTGCCATGCTGTTTCCTCCTCCTTTTACATTTTCCGTTGGTCAAAAACTCGCTGGGCTTTACCTTCCTGGGTGGGAAGGGTGCCAGGTTCAACCAGAACCACTTCTGGGGTTGCCAGAATTTCAGAGCGGAGTTCAGCCTGAATCCGTTCCCGGAGCCGTTCTAACTTTTGCAGGTCGCCAAAAAATAGCTCCGACTTAATCTCCACTTCAATTCGCATGACGTCCCGATAGTCTTCCCGTTCCAGGATAATACGGTAGTTGTTACCTACTTCGGGGATATTCATGAGGACTTTCTCGATCTGAATGGGGAAGATGTTCACACCACGGAAAATGAACATATCGTCGCTTCGTCCCTGAATACGGGTAATTCGCCGGTGTAACCGTCCACATGGACATGGTTCATCGATAAACGCAGTGAGGTCCCGCGTGCGATACCGCAAAATAGGCGTGGCATCGCGGTAAATGGTGGTGAGAACCAGCTCCCCAACTTCTCCTTCCTGACAGGGTTCTCCGGTCTCCGGATTCACAACTTCCATGATGTAGTAATCTTCCCACAGATGCATGCCATTTTGATACGGACACTCGAAGGCCACCCCCGGACCGTTCATCTCGGAGAGACCATAGGAGTTATAGGCCTTTGCTCCATACAATTCTTCGATTCGACGGCGGGTTTCTTCGCTGTGAGGCTCGGCGCCAATGAGCATAATCCGAAGATTGAGATCTTTTTTGGGGTCTAACCCTTCGCTTTTGATGAGCTGTGCCAGAAGGAGAGCATAGCTGGGAAGAATGTGTACCGCGGTGGTTTTGAAAAACTGCAAAAACCAGATCTGCCGTTTACTGTTGCCGGCCCCGATGGGGATAGTCATTGCTCCCAGTTTTTCTGCTCCGTAATGCATTCCTAACCCCCCGGTGAAAAGGCCATAGCTCATCATGTTTTGGAAAATGTCTGTTTTTCGCATCCCCACCATGTAGAGGCAACGGGCCACCTGGTTGGCCCAGCGTTCAAGATCCTGAGCAGTATGGTAGATCACTGTGGGAGTACCAGTCGTTCCCGAAGAGGAGTGCAGGCGAACCACCTCTTCTAAAGGAACTGCCAGGAAATCAAAAGGAAATCCCTGGCGCAGGTCTTCCTTGGTGGTAAAGGGAATATACTGCAAATCCTTCACGGTTCTGAGTTTCTCAGGATCGAGTTTGAGCTGGGCAAAACGCTTGCGGTAAAAAGGCGTTTTGGCTGCTCTCAGGATCGTTTGCCGAAGACGTTCTTCCTGGAGTTTTTTCAGTTCCTCCCGGGACATGGTTTCAATAGCCTTTTCCCAGTACAATTTTCTTTCCTCCTTTTATCGAACGTTTTCCGTATTTTCTCACATTCTAATACCATTGTGCAACGAAAAACGGTGGCAAGGTAAAAAGGGAAATCCCGGAAGTGAACGAACTTCCTGCGGGTACACTGCGCCAATGCTCTTTCTCACAAGTGGCTGTGATACAATACCATGGAAAGGAGTCTTAGAAAAAGGATATGGAACAAGGGTCCTGGTACCGACAGAGAGTATTTCTGTTTCTCGGGGCTGCCCTGGGGATTCGCCTTATTCTGGCAGCTTTTGTATACGGGTATCCTGCCGATATGGGCTGTTTTTCGGGATGGTCAGAACACCTGGTTAAGGTCGGCTTTTCCCGTTTCTATTCCGGGGAAATTTTTGCCGATTATCCCCCGGGATACATGTATCCTCTCTTTCTCATCGGAATGTTGCGCAATGCGTTACGCATTCCCTTTAACTCCGGAGTATACCTTATCCTCGTGAAGTTTCCGGCACTTCTTGCCGACGTGGTGCTGGCTTATTTCCTTTACCGGGTTGGAGAAAACCACGTTGGCCATCGAGCAGGTTTTTACCTGGCGCTGGCTTTTGCCTTTAACCCTGCAGTGATACTTAATTCCGCACTTTGGGGCCAGATTGATTCGTTCTTCATGATACCGCTTGTTGTGGGTGTGTTTCTCCTTGCTGAGGGGAAAATCGAGTGGTCAGTTCTGGGCTGGATGCTGGCGTTTCTCACGAAACCCCAGGCTTTGTTTTTTGCGCCGCTGTGGATTTTTGTCCTACTTGAGCGAAAAGATGTGGGAGTCTTTCTGCGAGGTGTGCTAACTGGATTTTTAACCTTTGTTCTTCTTTCCTTTCCCTTTTCCGGTCCAATGACGGTCCTTCGAATCTACCGGGGAACCATTGGTTCCTATCCATATGCCTCTCTCAACGCCTTTAACCTTATGGCACTGCTGGGTGGGAACTGGATGCCCGATGAAACGAAATTCCTTTTCCTTTCGTATCGATACTGGGGGTATGTGGGAATACTCGTTACGATTCTCTGGTCGGCTTTTTTCTTTTTCCGGATAAAGGGCAAAGAAAGGGTGTATGCTACGGCCTCGTCTCTGGCCGTTTCGGTTTTCTTTCTTGCTCCGCGCATGCACGAGCGGTACCTCTTTCCGGCGCTTTTCTTTATACTTCTCTGGTACCTTTTTGAGCCCAAGCGAAAGATCCTGTTTCTCTACGCTGGCCTCAGCGTGACATTCTTCGTCAACGTAGGCCTTGTACTACTTCTAGCATTGCTTTATGAGATGTACCATATTGCTCGATTTGATGGGTGGTTACTTTGCACTTCGGCAGCAAATGGTGTGTTATGGGGGCTCCTCCTCTCCTATACCCTGAAAAAAGTAAAAAGTGAGGGAACTGTACGATGAAAAAGTGGTTATCGGTTTTTCTGCTGACGATTTTTTCCCTAGGGATTTCCCTTTATAATCTCGGTTCACGAAAGGTGCCGGAAACGTTCTGGGAACCCCGGCGAAGAGGGGAAACGATCATCGTAGACCTCGGAGAAGTGGCCACGGTCGGACGAATTTCATTTTTTGGTGGTATCATTCGCCAGGGTACCTATCGGGTGGAATACTCCGAAGACAACGCAATCTGGAATGAAGGTCCCATTATGAAACCGGAATGGGTCTTTCGCTGGGAACACTGTGATGGCATGTGGCGTGGTCGGTATTTCAAGATTATCGTGGACACACCGCGGGGTATGCTCAACGAAGTGGGTTTTTTCGAAGTGGGGAAGACCAGCCCCCTTTCAGTCCAGTCTGTTTCGCCGGCATCAACGTTCCCAGAAGTGTCGGAGGGGTTTAAAAACCTTTTCGATGAACAGAACACGGTACAGTACGTCCATTCCTACCTTACCGGAACCTACTTTGATGAGATTTACCATGCTCGAACGGCGTACGAGCATCTCCACCGGCTGGAGCCGTATGAATGGACTCACCCACCGCTGGGAAAAATCATCATTGCTCCGGGAATAGCCCTTTTTGGAATGAACCCCTTTGGTTTCCGGATTATGGGAGTGATCTTTGGAACACTTCTCATTCCGCTTTTTTATCTTCTGGCGCGACGTCTCCTTGGAAAAGAAAAATATGCCCTCTTTGTCACCTTTCTTTTTACCTTTGAATTTATGCGCTTTGTCCAGGCTCGGATTGCCACCATTGACACCTATGTGGTGTTCTTCATTCTGGGCGCTTATTACTTCCTTTTGCGGTATCTCCAAAGAAGGGACAGGGTTGACTACCGGGCACTTTTTCTTTCAGGAATCTTTTTCGGCTGTGGTGCGGCCACCAAGTGGACTGTAATTTATGCCGGATTGGGGATGATGGTGCTTTTCTTGCTCGATCTTACCAGGCGTTTTCGGGAGGAAGTCTGGTTTAAAGAGGTGATATGGCGGAAGCTCCTTCCTTTTTGCGTGCTATCCTTTATTCTCATTCCGGTCTCTATTTATGCCCTTTCCTATATTCCATATATTCTCGTTCCTGGCCACGACATCTCGGACATCTGGCGATATCAGGGGCAGATGTACCATTATCACAAAGACCTCAAGGCTACCCACCCTTTTGCTAGTCCCTGGTGGCAGTGGCCAGCCATTATCCGACCCATATGGCTCTATCAGGGAGAGGGACTTCCCAAAGGGATGATTTCGAGCATTGTTTCCATGGGGAATCCGGCTATCTGGTGGTTGGGAGCGCTGTTACTTCTTGCTCTTCTCTTTTTTGCGGAACTCAGGCAAGGTTCCGCTTTGCCTTTTATTCTTCTCGGCTTCTTTTCCCAGTATGTGCCCTGGGTTCTTGTTCCTCGCATCACCTTCATTTATCACTACTACGGGTGTGTACCGTTTCTCATCCTTCTCGTTGGTGTTTTCTTCCAGAGACTGGAAGAACGTTCTTCACCATATGCTCGCTGGATTTGGGTATATGGCCTGGCTGTGGTCGTATTGTTTACCATGTTCTACCCGATTCTTTCCGGGGCAGTGGTGAGCCAAAGCTATGTGGGACGATTTTTGCAGTGGCTCCCAAGCTGGGTATTCTATGTAGGGGGGTAAGATGATGGAATCCATTACGGTGTCAATTGTCATTCCGGTTTTTAACGAGGAAGAAGTTCTTCCTGAGACTTATCGCCGGCTAACGGCCGTTATGGAAAAAACAAACCAATCCTATGAACTCCTTTTTGTCAACGATGGGAGTCGAGATAGGAGTCGTACAATTCTTGAAGAACTCGTTCAAAAGGATCGGCGAGTCCGGGCGATCCACTTTTCCCGCAATTTTGGTCACCAAGCAGCGATTACTGCCGGCATGGATTACGCCCGAGGGGAAGCTGTGATCGTGATTGATG
>JABUEZ010000159.1 GCA_013314795.1 Candidatus Profundicultor aquiphilus
TTTCATCCCGTAAACGTGGGTTCTTTTGTCGTATCGTAGCACTGCGACACCCTGAGTGGCGAGTCCCCAGGCAAGATCCCGAAAGGGTTTATTGCTCATAACGGTTTCATCACGGTCGTTGGGGCCAGAACCGTGAATCAGGACAACCGCCGGAAAAGGTCCTTCGTCCCTGGGGATGGTTAAAGTGCCGGGAAGTTCCCACCCAGGAATACCAAAGGTGATTTCCCGCTCGGAAAACCGACTCTGGTCAACGTAAGGGGGAGGGGTGTACTGGTGTTCTGTATAGGGAAGAAAATATAGACCGGCAATTTTCCCATCGCCATCAATAGCTACCTGGGCAAGAAGGGTCATTCTTTCGAACCGGCAGAGGATGTTCGCGACAAGATACCCATCCTTTGTGGTGGCGGTTCTGGTCTCAAAAGAAAGGAGTTTCCCGAGGTCTTTTTTCATGTCCTCCCACATTTTTTGCAAAGCTTGCCGGGGAAGGAGTTCCTGCATCTTTTGATCTTCCATGTTGTAGGCTTCCTCGTAGCGTTCCTCTTTGAGAAGATTGAGAAAAAGAATTGGGTTTTCTACAGAATTGGCCCTGGAATGCTCTGGAAAAATAAAAACAAGCAAGAGTCCCAGGGCAATGGTAAAGATGGTTCCGATTTTCATGATGGTAAACTCCTTTCGATACTTATGTTGGTATTCAAAATACACGAAAAAACTAATCCTTTCAAGATAAAAATTCGAACAGTTATTTTGGAAGTGGTTAGTGGTAAATAAAGGTAGCTGGTGGGGGAACCATGGTTCCCCCACCTAGGATTGGCGTTACGGGGTAACGACAACAACTGTCATGGTAGGTGTTGTGCAGGGGTTACCTGCCTGGTCGGTGATGGTCAGTGGTCCTGCGACAATCAGGCTGACGCCTATACTTGTTCCGGTAACGAGCTGGTCGGAGTTCCATTTGCCGGTAAGGGTTACCGTTTTCTGGTCGGCGCCAAGGCTGATTTGGGTCAAAGTGAATACCGACCCCCCAGTGGGGACGATAGTAAAGAAAGGTGAGGGGACAACGGTAAACACGTTCATGTCGTTAATGACCACCGGTTCGTTGAACACCACAGTGATAGTGGGTGCGCTACCAAGTGGTGCGTCAGCTTTTGCGCTTCCCGAGGCAAGATAAGGTTTAGTACCGTCGATTTCCAGAATAAACGGGGTGGCATCGCTTTCGGCAAGGTCTGGTTGTTTGGCCGTAAATCGAAGCTCCACAGTTCCTTCGGTGGTTCCAGCAATCCAGGTATAAATGAAACTTCCGGAAGGGTCGGTAACCGTTGCTCCCACCAGTGTTGCTCCCACATACACCCGGATCTGGGCACTGGCCGGACCCTGGCCAATAAATTGAACTGCCGTTCCTGGCTGGATGGCATCACCACTCTGCAAGGTTCTGGTTCCAGCTTGGGCAAGAGTAATCGAAGGTTTTGCCGTTACCGTCGGCGAAGCGGTCGGAGTTGGTGTGGGTGTAGGGGTAGTTCCCGAACATCCCACGATGAGAAACATGGAAAAAGCGAAAAGGCACAGATACGATATCCAGCGTGCACGCATATTCTTTCCCCCCTTAGGATTTGATAATGGTATTCTATACCCTTTTTGGAAAAAAAGCAAAAACTTTCAAGGCAGTGTTAATTGTGACAGAAATGCTTTTCAAAAAATCGTTTTCCTTTTGGACTTTCACAAAAATAAGCGATTTTATACTGATCCGTACACCTTTCAAATCCCTAATGGCTATATCGCACGGGTTTCTCCTGCTTATTAGCATTTTCGATATAAGTAAAAAAAAGACCTTTTATCCCTTTGCGGCTTTGCTATATTGTAATAATAGGTAAATTTTGTCTTTAAGGTTAAGGGAAAGGTTTTGCAGAAACATTATGTGAGAGGGGATAGAAGATGGATTCTCCTTTTGCGTTGCTTTTCGCAAAGCACAGAAGCAATCCCATCCGAGGCCTCATTTTTATCATTCTTATTTGTTTCCGTTTTCTATTTCTTGAAGTTTCCGCTTTTTATATTTTTTTTCATTCACGAAAACGGAAAGGAAGTCAGAATTTGCTTTTTCTCCCATCCTCATATGCTGCATAGATAGAGGAAAAGAAGTCTTCCATTGAACCTCCTTTAACAAGGTACGTAAAGGCCCCGTTCCGTTTCGCTGCTTCCTGGAAATCCGGATTGTTATACAGGGAAAGAACAATAACCCGGATGTTTTTCCATTGATTTGTAATGTCCTGAATAAGCTGAGATCCATTTGCATCGGGAAGGACGAAGTCCATGATAACCACATCGGGAGAAGTTCGTTTAATGGACCGGAGCACATTTCGTGCTTTGGTTCCTATCCCAACAACTTTCATATCTTCTCGTTTCTCGATAAGGGTCATGAGCCCTTCGAGAAAGAGACGATCGTTATCGATGAGAAAAATCCGAATTATACATATACCTCCTTCCGCCTTTTATAGGTAAACAGAACATCTTTCTCAACGCATCCTCTTTTTGACCCCCCCCTCATACCCAAAAGTCCCAAAATATATGTACTTTTAATGGGTCAACAGTCCCTTTAAGTGGGAAAAGGAGACACGATATAATGCTCAAGGTCGGGGGTGTGCGTCAGTTTTATGTGAGAAAAAAGTACTCTTTTGGATCAACATAACAGGAGGGGGAAGGAAATGCGGGGAATTTGTCACGATGTTGATCCTGAGGAGATGTGGTATTATGCTTTTTCCCTCGAGGAGAGTGGTTTTCTATTCCTCTTAAAAATTCTGAGAGAGTTTCGTGCTTCTTCAGGAACTCTCGCTATTATGGACCCTCACCAAACGAGACTCCGAGTCATTGCCTCTTCTGGTCTTTTTCGCTCCCATCTTTGGCAATCTTTATATCTTCCTCTTCAGAAGGTTTCAGCCCATGTTCTTAAACAAGGAGAAGCAGTATATATCGATGTGTTTCGTGGTTCTCCCTTGCCTCTGACCTATAGAAGGACGCGTGATGCTTCTTCAGTTTGCTTGCCTCTGAGGGATTCACGGGAAAGGATTATAGGTATACTCTCTCTCAACAAGAAAGAAGGGTTTTTTGACTCTTTTCTTCTATCGCTTCTTGAAAGGTCTGTGCGGAAATTCTCGGGATTTATCGAGAACCTGGAACGGGCCGTTGAGCAAGAACACGCCATGTGGGCGTTAGAGAAAGCTTCTCGGATTCTCGGGAGTATTACCTGCGTCGCAGAGTTGCAGGAAACAGTTCGAAAAATACTGCGGGCCTTTAGAATTGTGGTACCAACCCAGTATGCAGTGTTCTTTGTGCTTCTCCCAAACGGGAAGGCTGTCGCTGCAATGTCCCGAAAGGTTTCCCAACTTTTTCCTCCCAGACTTCGGAAGAAACTTGCTCAGGTCTTTGCTCCACTCTTCCAGAAAAAATGGTTGATAGTGTCTGGTCCTCAGGATATCCCGGGTTTACAGGATGTGCTCTGTGTGGATGAGTCTTTGCAGGTTCTTGTATTTCCTCTCTACTGGCGGAGCTGTTTTCTGGGTGCTTTTTTGGCTCTGGTGAAAAGTGTTCCTGGTGAATTGTCCCGTGCTTTTCTTGGTATTCTGGGAAACTTTGTGACGGAGATTTTACGGAATCTCGTTTTTGCCGAGGGGGTTCATGAAGATATCGAGAGGGAACGTCTTCGTATTGCTCAGGATATTCACGACCGCATTGCTCAAGACCTTGCTGGGGCAGAAATGTACTGCAAAAGTTTGCGAGAAATGCTTCTCAAAAATGGGGGCTCCGAAAAAGAAACCTTGTCTCTTTGTCTGTCCCTGGAGGGATTCCTTTCTTCCTGCACCCAGGAAGCAAGAAAAATGTTAAAAGAACTGAGAGGAAAAGATGGGGTAGATAATACGAGTTTTTTCCTCAAGGAAGCACTGCTCTCAAAGCTCAATCGTCTTTTTGGTTATCAGGGAGTGCCGTATGTCCTGGAATTTAGGCTTTCTGAGGAAGATTTGCCTTCTTCTGTACGAAAAGAAATCTTTCTTATCCTTGGAGAGTGCTTTGTCAATGCCTGGAAACACGCCCAGGCAACGTCGCTTAAGGTCAAAGTGGGACGTTACCGGAACTGGATATACCTTTTGGTGTGGGACAATGGGAAGGGTTTTTGCCCCGAAGAGGGGAATTTGAGAGAAGATGCTTTTGGCCTCCGGGGAATTACAGAGCGGGTGGTTTCTTCTGGAGGCGTTATGCGGATAAACTCTGCGCCTTGCAAGGGAACAAGAATTGGGGTGATGATTCCTGGCAGTCAATGATCGTTTTTCCTATTCCGAATCTGATGGCCCTTTGGCTATTGTGGATGACCATGTCCTTTTTGCTGATGGTCTCAGAAACCTTCTGGAAACACGGGGAAATATTGAGAAATGTTTCGTATACCGGAATGGCACCGAAGCTCTGCAGAAAATTCCTTTAGAACGGCCCTGTCTTGCCCTTGTAGATGTGCATCTTCCTGACATGGATGGGACGGAACTCACCCGAAGGCTTCAGGGAAAGGTCCCGTATCTCAAAGTTGTCATGCTCACGGTGGATGAAGAGCTGGAAACAGTGTTGCGGGCTATTACTGCTGGGGCGGTGGGATATCTTGTGAAAAATTCTCCTTTCCCAAGAATTCTCCAGGGAATTCGTGCGGCCCTTCAGGGAGAACTCGTTATTGGTGCTGAAGTTGCACCGTTCGTTATCGGTGAACTCAAAAAGATATACTTCCGTCGGGAAAAAAAAGGACCTTCTCCTATTTTCCAGGTCTTGAGTCCCCGGGAACGGGAAATTCTTCGGGCTGTGGCTGAAGGGAAAAGCAACGCTGCCATTGCTGAGGAATTTTTCATTGCTGAGAAAACAGTAAAAAACCACTTAACCAGTATTCTCACTAAGCTTAACATTGAAAACCGCGTCAAACTCATCGTCTTTGCTCTGAAAGAAGGACTTCTGGAAGACCAGGGATAGGACTTCCTGGTTTCTCTTTTGGGACTTTAAGGTCTAAATTGGGTCCTCGAGTCGATGCCCATGAAATTTCCTCCTCTTTATGCTTTGTGTAGATATTCCCAAGAGAGGTGATGGGGTGGTGCGGTATTTCTTCTTTATTCCTTTTCTCGTATTTCTCTGGGTTTCACCCTTCCCGGTTTTTGGAGAGACTACCTGGGGGAGTCTTCCAGGACCAACCATAAGGGTTGAAGCCGTTATCCATCCGTATGTGAACGTTACTGTGAATCTTGCCGATGAAAAAGGTTTGCCACTTGCAGGGCAGGAACCTGTAGTCCTCTTTGACTGCGACAAAGGACCGGGGACGTATTGGGCAAAGAATCCATTGCTTTTTTCGGTGGTAACTAACACCCCTCTCCAGGTCTTCTGTGAGGCAACAT
>JABUEZ010000160.1 GCA_013314795.1 Candidatus Profundicultor aquiphilus
CTTGATGAGCTCCTGATACATCTTCTCCTTCACAATGTAGTAGCCACTTCCTGGGGCAGTGGTGGCCACCTCAAAGGCAGTATCTTTGGATTCCTCACTGGTATCACCATACTTCAAATCCCCAAGGCGCATGTCACGGTAGCGTTTATAGATGGCCTCATCAAACTTGGGGATGAATACATAATCCCTGATGGCTTCTAAGCTTTTGGCGTAGACCTGGAAAGCGGTGAGAAAGAGGTTAAGATTCTTGGGAAGCGCAAAATAGCGCAGGGTATCCAGGGATTCCTCGGCCAGGTCCTGGAGAACCCTCCGGTCTTCAGCCTGAGCCAGATTCCGCACCATCTTGGTGGCCAGGGTCAAACGTTCCAGGTTCACAAAGAGTTTGGGGGCTTCCTGATAGAGGAGTTCCAGGGTTTGACGGGAGAGCTTGGTGAAGCGGTTGGTTTCCTCGATCACTTCATCAGGGGAAACCTGAAGAGTCCATCCCGGGAAAACCAGGAAAAGGATAAAGGATAAGACAATGAATACGACTACTCCTTTCCTCATGGGTTCATACACGCTCCTTGAGTGGTTTTTGGGGTATTCTCACATAGAGGAGAGAGAAGGTCAAGGAAACCATGGACACTTCCAAAGATTTTTCCTACAATATCCAAAAAAGGAAGGTACCCTGCATGGACGGAAGACGATTTTTTCTCGTTTTTTTGTTACTCCTTGCTTTCCCTTTCTCCCTGGCTCAGGCCCAAAGTGAATCGGGATGGGAAACGCACCGGCTTTACCACCTTACGGTGAAAACACCTCCAGGGTGGTATCACTTCTTCGGTGAAAACCTCGACGAACTGGGTGGCCTCGTCCATCCCCTCTGGGAGCAGGAACCACCCAAGGAGCGAGAACGCCTTTTTGAACAGGCAGAGTTTGTTTTTGTCATGCGGGGCGAAACCGTCAAGCGTTTCGAAGCAGATTTCCGAGAAAGTGATCCCTCACTTACAGAAAAGGACATCACCGTAGGGGGGTACCAAGCGGCGTTCTTTGAGACCGCTCAGGAAGGGAAGAAGCTCGCCTTTGCTTTTGTTCGAAGTGACCCACCGGTGGCGTTTCTCTTTTCTCTTTTAAAAAGCGGGGAAAAAGAAGTCCAGGAAATCCTCCAGAGCGTCTCAATCGGTGATGTCCCCTATAGAGTCGAAAAAATTCTGGGAACAGAGATCCTTGATTTTCCTCAGGGTGTGGCCTGCGATCGGGAGGGAAACGTTTACGTCACCACCAAAGACAAAGTCATTGTATGGAACACTCGAGGAGAATTCCTGCGTACCATTGAAGACAAAGACCACCTTCTCTCTCCTTCTGGAATCGTCCTGGATCAAGAGGGAAATCTCTATGTTGCCGATGCCATGGGTCGTATTCAGAAGTTTGACCGGGAAGGAAAATTCCTTGGAACCTTCGTCGAAGGACTGGAAAAACCGAGTGGCCTGGCCTGCGACCGGGAAGGGAATCTCTATGCCGCGGAAACCGGGGCTTCACGAGTCACCAAATTGGATCGGGAAGGAAAGCGGGTTCTCACCTTTGGCGGACCGGAGGAACTGGCCTTTGCAGATGCCTTTGTGGGCGTGGCGGTAGGGGGAAATGGCGAAATCTTTGTGAGCGATCCAGGACACAATCGCATCCTCGTGTTTGACTCCTTCGGAAAAGTGTTGCGCTCCATTCACCGGGTTCCCCAGGTAAAGGGAATATATCTTGCCAGTAACGATGACTTTCCCCAGGAACCCCCATCTTTTACCCCGACCGGTTTAGCCGTGGACATTCAGGGGTGCCTTTATGTAGCCGACAAAAGTTCCTCGTCACTCCTTCGTTTTGGGAAAGATGACACCCTGGAGGTAGTTTGGAAACGCCTTGAAGGCCAGGGTTTCACCTTTTCCGAAAACACCCTCGGTGCAACAAACGGTGTGGCCATCGACCCATCCGGGGTGGTTTATGCTGCCCGCTCGGTGACGCCATACGCCCTTTTTGGATTTGCCCCCACCGTAAAGGAATCCCCACCGTCCTTACGCGTGGTGGACATTCGGGTAGTGCCACCCCCTGAAAAGGACCTGACCCCGGAAGAGAAACAAAGCCCAGAACCACTACCTCCCACAGAAAAACCGGAAGAGCAACACCCAACGGAAACAATGCCTCCTGTGGAGGAAACCCCTCTTCCGGAAACATCTCCAAATGAAGAGGAAATTCCTCCTGTAACCCCCAGCCCTACTTTCCCCATCTTTACCCTCACCCTGACTCCTCAAAAAACGGAATTTGAAACGGGAAAGAACGTCCGTTTTTCGGTCACCATCACCCCCTCCCCAGTAAACCCCGTTCGCTACGTGTGGAACTTCGGAGATGGCACTCCCCCGGTAACCACCGACGATACCACCACAGAGCACATCTTCCGAAAGGCCGGGAACATACCTATTACCGTGAAAGCCTTTGACAGCGTGACCAAGGAAATGCTGGCCATGGAAAGGGTGACGCTTTCTTTCAAAAACCCGGGACCAGAACTTTCCACCGCCGAAGAGCGATATCCCAGCGGAAAGGTGAAACTCCGCTATACCTACTACCTCGGCAAAAACGGCCAGCGCATCAAGCATGGTCCGGAAGTCTCGTTCTATGAAAACGGAAAAAAGAAAGTGGAAGGTCAATATGAACATGGCAGGAAAGAAGGCACCTGGATTTCCTATTATGACAACGGAAATATCGGCCAAAAAGGATCCTACCGCAACAACCTCAAAGAGGGCATCTGGACCATCTACTACCGCAACGGCCAGAAGGAATCCGAGGGCCCTTATCACAGGGATAAGCGAGAGGGAAAGTGGACCAAGTGGTTGCCCGATGGGAAAAAATTTGCTGAAATGGAGTACCGGAGCGGCGAGATCGTTCCGGGAAGTTACCGCGAGTTTTAAGGGAGGGACACGATGCGAATCGGCATTGTTCTCATAGCCATTTTGAGCATTATCTTTTGGGGATTCTGGAACCCCATTTTTGGGAGAACATTTACGGAGTGGCCATCCCTCGCCCTTGAGAAGGACAACGTGCTGGAAATCGTTTTTAGCGATTCCATCGATACCACCTCGCTTTCCGATAGTACCATTGTTGTTAGCCAAAGTGAGGACGGCAGTAACCCAATCCTGGTGACAATTCTCCCTGGAGTTACGCCGGAAACGATCCGTATCCTCCCCCAAGGTGGAACATGGCCTGAGGGAAAAACGCTTTTTCTCCTCCTTACCCAGAATATCTATTCCCAGGCCGGCGGGAAGCTAGAAACGCCGGTGCGACTTCGATTTCAAATTGCCACAACCCAGGTGCGGGAAATCCTCCGGATCATGAACGAGTTCTTGCCGATGCTTGACCCCTCCGGCCCTTCAGAGCCTTCGGTGTTCACAATCGATACGCCCCACCGCATCACCCGGATTGCCACCTTCCATTTTCCCCCACCCCAGACGGTGGGAACCATCAGCCTCAAAGGAAATGATGGCATCATCTACGGACCCTGGCAGGCAGAGGGGAAAACCGGCCCAGGAGGATTCGCCAATACCTTCTGGGAAGTGACTCCCAACGTTACTCTTCTTCCCGGTACATACCAAGTGATGGTCTCGCATCCGGAAACCTGGTCCTTCAATGAAGCTTCTGGAAAGCGGGGCCTTGTCATCGTCGAAGGATATGCAATCAGCGAAGCGTCAAACCGTGGAAAGATAGAGGAAGTAACGCACCGGGAAATACTGCATGCCACTTCTCAGGCTCTTCTTGCCCGGGATTTTGATTCGTTCCATCAATTCCTAACTCGAGACCTCCAGAGAGGGTTTTCCGGTCCTTCCAAAGTCGGAGACGAAGAGAGCCAGGAGGTTACCCCAACTCTGGAACCATGGCAATGGACCAAAGGACGCAGCGAAATCACAGCGAATGCCGTAACTCGAGATGATACGGTTGAGGGCCCAAGATACCTTGCAGAGCACACTTCAACTCGTACCGGAAAGAAGGAGAGAAATCCATGAACTGGAAAAGCATTCTTGTTCGGGTGATTCTCAGTGTGGTGCTTTTACTTCTTTTCATTGGATTCCAGTACCTGGGTCAGAATCCTTATTTAACCTGGTATTTTCAGTCTCTTTACCGGATTGAATCGGCCCGGATCGAAACCACTCTCTCAGACACCGGAGAAATGGAAGTACATGAAGTCGTCCATTACCGGATGCGCAAACCCTTCCGGGGTGTGTTCCGAGAAATATCTCCTGTGCGATACGAAGTGATGAACAATGTCATGATCTGGACCGAAGAGCTGGATACGCAGGATGTAGAATTTTCTTCCCTTCCTCAGGGAGGATTTTCTGCCCGGGTGTGGCTGGTACCCCGAGGAAGCACCATGCGCCTTGACCCTCGAAAATATCCCCGAGTGACCCTGCATGTCAAGTATCGGGTGCGGAATGTGGTCGAAAATGGTGGAGATATCGCCCAGATTTTTCGCCAGTTCTGGGGAGAATGGGATGCTCCGGTGGAACTTCTGGAGGGCGTGTTCGACTTTCCAGAACACGTGAGCGTCAAACACGTCTACACCCACCCAAAAATGCTCTGGCAAAAAATGGGAAACCGATACCTCTTTCGGGTTTTTCATCTTCCCCCACAGAGCATTGCCGAAGCACGCTTTGTGCTGGAACCACTTCCCAATATGCAGTATGCTGTCAAAAACCCCACCCTATCTTGGGAAGAAGTGGAAAGGATGGAGGCAACATATCAGAGAGAAGTTCGTAATCAGGTTCTCTCCTGGATGGGAATTTTGGGAGTTTTCATTTTTCTCTTCCTCATCATTTACCTTGTCCTGGGTCGGGAGGTACCGGTCGATTACGAACGTTTCTATGAACAGGAACCACCCTACCAGGATCCACCTGATCTTGTGAATGCAGTGGTCCAGAATCTTACCTCTCGAGTCGGAGAGGAAGGCGTTGCCGCCGCCCTCCTTGACCTGTACCACCGGGGGGTGATCACCTTTGAGGAAGAGGGGCAGAAACGCTTCATCCGCCTCAATGCCACACCACCTCTTCACGACCTTCCTTCTTCCGAAGCAAAACTCCTGAAAATTCTGCAGCAATTCGCCACGGATAACACCTTTTCCTTCGATGCCTTAAGGGAACGGTTGGAAGGTTCTGTTTCCGAAGCCCGTTCTTTCAACAGATCATTTCAGGCCTACGAGAACGAAATTATGGCGGAACTGCGACGAAGGCGCTATCTCCAGAATACTGGTAACATTCTGGCCAAGGGGTTGGCCATTCTGATGATGTTCCTGAGCCTTGCAGTGCTCTCAGCCTGGAGGCCTGAAACTGCCCATCTTCTTCCTCTCTGGACTGTGCTTTCGGGAATTTTCTTTTTCGGTGGCGGAGCCATCCTTA
>JABUEZ010000161.1 GCA_013314795.1 Candidatus Profundicultor aquiphilus
TCCAGGGGGTATCTACCGGGGCTTCCCTCAGCGATAAAACGCAAGGTGCTTTCTCCTTCCACAGTGAGCTTTGCCTGTGGGGGCACGGTGATGGTCACCGGGAGTGGAAGCGGCGGTTCTTCCGGGTTTCCGGTGTCCGGGAGGTACTGAAAGAGAAGGCGGAGGGAGTACGTTCCCGGGGAAACGGTCCAGTCGGGTACGGCACAAAGCTTCACTTCCAGAATGATGTCCCCACTTCCTGTTCCCCCCAGAAACTTCTGGGCTTCGGTGCTGATTTTTTCGAGCTTTATCCCTGGACCCTCGAGCAAAAGGCAGGAGATAATTTTTCCACTTTCCTTCTTGCCCTCTGCCTTCACAAAAACTGCCCACCTGGGATGGGCATCCCGAATGACAAGGCGAAAGCTCTTTTCGCAGGAATCTCCCGGTGCGCATGTTCCCAGGTCAATGGTTCCCGGATCTGCAAAAAGGCGGGGGACGGTTTCCCCACAAACCTTTCCGGCTACCATGAAGAACGCCACCACAGTGAAAACCAGCAACACTCGCTTCACGGCATTTCCCTCCCTGTGTATATTATAAAAACAAAGGGATTCACAAAATATCCTCCCCAGGCCCTATTCTCTGGGCACAAAGACCCAAAGAAAAAATTTGGGAATAGGACCTCTTGCCTAAAATGGAAAAATTTGATACATTTGTTGTAGTGATAGTTCACACTTTTCAATTTGCTCAACGAAGTTTCTGGAGGGGTGAGCGTTGGGCAGGAAGAGTTTTTCCCAGAATTTTGCGGGAGAATCAGAACCCTGTAACTGTGTCATAGTCGATGACCATCGGCTCTTTGCCGAATCGCTCAAGTTTGTTCTGGAGCAGAATTTTTCCCGTTGCCACTGCACCATTGCCTGCAACGCCCAGGATGCCCTTCAGATTGCCTCTCAGGACACAGCACAGCTTTTCCTCGTAGATGTCCACCTTCCCGACATGAGCGGGGTAGAACTCACCCGGCGCATTTTCGAAATCCACTCTGGATGCAAGGTGATCATGCTCACCGTGGACGACACTCTGGAAACGGTTTTTCAGGCCATCGCCTCCGGGGCAAACGGGTATCTTCTCAAGACCTCCACTCTGGAACGGATCTGCAAGGACCTATCCGCCATCCTGGAAGGAGACCTTGTCATCAGCGCCGAAATCCTCCCCCGCATTTTTGAACGGCTGAAAAGGGCATACGGTTCCGAGCGGCGCAACCCTTCGCCGGTTCTCAAAAACCTGAGCCCCCGGGAAATGGAGGTGCTTCACAAGGTGGCCCAGGGCAAGGACAACCAGACTATCTCCCAGGAACTCTACATCAGCGAAAAGACCGTTAAAAATCACGTTGCCCGCATTCTGGAAAAACTGGGAGTCCCAAACAGGCTTCAGCTTATCGTTTTCGCCATTCAGGAAGGCATCCTCAATAATCAGGGGGTTCGTTCTGGGTCGTAGGACCTATATCCTCCTTCCGACCTATTCTCTTGGTGCTACTTTTTAGTCTTTTTTTCTCTCCTTTTTTGGTCTTTCCGGCCATCCTCTTTCGAACGAGAAATATTCATAATAACCACAGAACCAACAAGGAGGGTAGAGGATGCAGAAAATCACCGTTATCGGTCTTGTCCTCGTTCTTTTCCTCTTTACTTTCTCTGGCCCTGCCAGACCTGATTCCTGGCAGGAAGTACCCGGCCCCACGGTAAAGCTCATTGCCTGCGTTGAACCTTTCGTGAAGCTTGAAATTTCCTCCGAGTATTACGATAACGGCACTCCTGTAGTGCGCTTCCTCTGCGATCGGGGCCCCGGGACATACGACGGAAACCCCCTCACGGTAAAGCTCACCACCAACGTCCAGGCGAAGCTCTACTGCGACGCTACGGATCTTGCCGGGGAAGGCGAAGCGATCATCCCGGTAGAGCAACTTTCGGTGCGCTTTGACGACCCGGATAAACTGCATGAGCCCTTCCATTACTTTAAAAATAAAGAAGATAAAGGGATCATGATTTACAACTCCCCCAAACCGGTGAGCGTTGAAACAAAGTGCTACTTCCGGATTGACATCACCGCCAAAGAGAGAGCAGGCGAGTACAATGGCCAGGCTTTCTTCACCGTACTCTATAAGTTATAAAAGCCTCATCCCCTGGGTGGTCCTTTTCCTTCTTGCCGGTGGAGGAATCGCCCCGGCAAAGCTCTCTCTGAGTGTTTCCCCACCTCTCATTGAGACCACTCTTGTTCCCGGTGGGGTACGCCGCATAACGGTAGCGGTCACCAACGAAGGGGATGAGGACGCCCGGGTCACCCTTCGCCTTCTCCCCTTTGGGCTTTCGCCGGAAGGGGAAGTGGTTTTCCTGAATGAAAGTCCCTATTCCCTTCTTCCACTCATGGCCACAAAAGAGAAGGATGTCTTCATCCTCAAAGCGGAGGAAAAAAGAGAAATCCCCTTTGAAATCCGCGCCCCCCGAGGCGAAAAGGGTGGGCGCTACGGGGTAGTCCTCTTTGAGGCTTTACCTCTCAACATCCCTTCCGGAATGGCAGTGGGCATCCGGATGGGAACGCTTGTTCTGGCCACCTTTCCCCGCTCTTCAGGACCGAAGGGAAAAATCCGGACGGTGCGGGAAAAGGACGGAAAAATCGAGGTGGAAGTGGAAAACACCGGGGATGTGCACTTTGCGGTCACCGAGGGTGAGGCGGTTCTGAAAACCGAAGCGGGGAAAATCCTCAAGCGGGTGAACCTTGCCGGGACCGGGCTTTTACTTCCCGGGGGCATGCGTCTGCTTTCCGGGGAACTCAGGGAGGGGTTTGAAGCGCCCGGTCCGTGCGTCTTGGAGGCGAGAGTCTACACCCGCAAAGGGAACCGCCGGCTTCTCCTTGACCGGATGAGTGTGTCGTATCCCATCGAAGGAGGTGAAGGAAAAAAAGAAAACATGGATGTATCGGTGGAAGTACTCCCAGGGAACAAAAATAAATAAAAAGGAGGGATGAACATGAAGTACCTGGGGATTCTTCTGGTGGTGGCGCTGGTGTTTGTGGGAAGTGTGGCGATGGCAGCAAATGAGTTTTTGTTAGAGGGAGATTCATGGCAGTATCCCGGTGGTACCTTGCCAGTGGAAATCCTCCTTAAAGTCACTGTTGCAAATTACTACGAGATTTATATTCCCAAAACCATACTGCACTGGAAAATTAATGATCCAGGATTAGAAGGGATGTATACAGCACCCGTGCCAGGAACTATAGAGGTCACATCAAATTACAGCATAGCCTTCACATTTAAAGATTTTAAAGACCCAAAGCACGAGAATGGTACAGAGACCATTGAGGCCTGGTGGCAGTTCCTGAAAGATAATACAGTAGTGAAGGATTGGTTCCGAGCTCAGGGTGCCTCGCCATTTGACATATCTATCCCTGGAGACGGTGTAAAGCATACTATTTCATTCTACAGTAAAATCGTAATACCCCAAAGTCCGATACCGAAGGCCGGGGTGTATACGGATCACGATCTCGAGATTCTCATTACTCCAGATGAAAGCGGAGCCTGACATATTGCTTAACTCTGAAAGAACATGAAGTGCCAGTGGCTGTGGGCTTGGATCGTAACAGTCGTGATATTTGGTTCCTTCGTCCAACCTTCAGGGGCGCAAATGGGGGTTATGTTTGCGCCCCCCACTGTAGATGTTGCTCTTCCTCCTGGAAGGAGCAAAACTGTTTTCTTCTTGGTTACAAGTAAGTCTGAACAACCTTTCAGCTTTTCCTGTACCCTTGCAGAAGTGCGGCAGGGAGCAGCAGGACAGTATCTCCCCCTTGAAGGGGAAACCCTTGGTTCTCTTGTTCGCTTTGCAAAAATTCCTTTCGATTCCTTTACCCTAGAGCCAGGAAAAAGCCAGGAAATACCCGTTATCATTACCATTCCGCCTTCTACCCCTCCCGGTTCCTACACCCTGGCTCTTGTCCTCACAATGACCCACGTGGGTGGAGAGAAGTTAAGCTTCCAAACCCATCTCGTTGGTGTCATTTTTGTTGTCGTCCGCCGTCCAGGGGTCTCTCATGGTCGAAGCGGAAAGTACGGAGAAATCGAGCGCTTTGACGTGAAAGAGGAAAAAGGAGGCATCCGCTTTGTCGCTTTTCTTGCTAACCGCGGTCAGTACTACATTGAGGGAAAAGGTAAAGTCCTTATCGTAGAGAAAAAGGCCGGTCGAAGAGTTGCCGAAGTCCCCTTCCAGGTCGGCCGGGGAAGGGTGATTCCCGAAAACGCCATTGGTTTCCCCGCTCTCCTCACCGAACCCCTCCCTAAAGGTGAGTATGTGGCCATTGCCCAGATTGATTACGGGGGGGTAAAGCCGGCAGAGGCACGGCTGTCCTTCTCCTGCGAGGGGCTGAAACTTTTAAGCGGTGGTTCTTTCGTGCGGGAAACCTCGGAAGAAAATGTCCCGGTGGTCCTGGGATTGCAGGAAAGTGTGGTGCAAACAAAAATTGTCTCCGGGGCCAAGCGCACGGTGAGCATTCCGGTGCGGAATGATTTCCCCTTACCTGTCCTTGTCAGGGCAAAGGCTCGTGATGCGGCGCCTTTAGATTCTGCTCGCTGTGCAGAATTTGCCTCGGTCAATCCTGAGGTCCTGGAAATTCCCCCGTACAAGACCAAAGTTGTCAAAGTGACCATGGCTTTCCCGGGGAACCTTCCCGCAGGGGACAAGTACCTGGAGCTTACTCTTACCCCGGAAAAGGCTGGAGAGAAGACCCTTTCCCCGGAACTAAAGGAAGCGTCAGCGGCTTCGGTGTTTCTCGTCTTTGACAATATCCGCGGGGAAAAGGTGAAGCAGGCTACCCTCAAAAACGTGGAAATCCAGCTTGCTCAGGACGAAGCGGGAAATCTTTTCCCGCGCTTTCTTGTGTCCTATATGAACACTGGAAATACCCATCTTACTCCTTCTTGCCGGATTGAGGTGAATGAAGTCCCCAAAGAGCAAAAAGGGGTGGTCCTGGAACGGGTGGGGGCACTGATTTCTCTGCGTTCAGAACCTTCCGAGGACCTGGTTCTTCCGGGGATGGAGGGGAACATCACCCTCTCTTCCCAAACGCCTCTTTATCCTGGGGAGTACCGCCTGAAGGTTTCCCTTTTTGAGGGGGAGAAAGAGCTTTTGACCCAGGAAACCACCTTCGTGGTGGGGAAGAAATAGGTTTTCGAAAAGTTGCCTTTATCCACGCGATGCTGTTTTCATTTGCTCTCCTTTTTGTGTCCTTCCATAATCGGGAAATATATTTTTTATTTTGCTGGTTACATAGAGGAAAAGAAAGGGGTGGGAATGGATGCAGAAGGTGGCCTTTTTCGTCTTTCGGGATGAGGAGATGTGCTTCATCCATGTCCTGTTGAATGCTCTGGATATCCATGAAA
>JABUEZ010000162.1 GCA_013314795.1 Candidatus Profundicultor aquiphilus
CACCCCCGAGGAAATCTGGGAAGCGGCTCAGGTAGGAGTAGCCATGGGTGGTGGGCCAGCTTTTACGTTTTTGCCACTCGTGAAAAAAGCCATAGAGGAATCTAAAAGTTAGGGTGTTTTCTGGTCTTGTCCCTTCAAGTAGCGGAGGACTCTGGACTCTGGAGTAAGAATCAAGGTATCTCCTTCAGTGAAAGACTTTTCGTAAAGTTCCAGGGTTTTCAGGAAGGAGAAAAATTCTGGATCCTGGGCGTAGGTTTCGGCGTAGATTTTCAGCGCCCGGGCTTCTCCTTCGCCCCGGATAATTTGAGCCTGTTTGTGAGCTTCAGCAAGAATTAGTGCTTTTTCTTTATCGGCTTCAGCCCGGATTTTGGTTGCTTCCTCTTCTCCTTCAGAACGGTACTGCTTGGCCTGCCGTTCACGTTCGGCTTTCATGCGCTGGAATACAGCTTCTTCATTCTGTTTGGGAAGGTCGGCACGTTTAATACGCACATCAACGATTTCTACCCCAAACCCCTGTGCTTTGAGGCTAGCATTTTTGGTGACATTGGCCATCACTTCTTTGCGGAGTTCTGAGACCAGCTGGAAGAGGTCCACTTTTCCAATTTCGGTGCGCAATTCAGAGTAGACCACATCATCAATACGCTGAATGGCTCCGGTCTCGGTTACTACAGTCTGGAGGAAGAGGAGGGGATCTTTGATACGCCAGCGGACGTAGCTATCGGTCACCAGGGTTTTTTTATCTTTGGTGATCACTTCTTCTGGAGGCGAATCGTATTCGAGGATTCGCTTTTCGAATTTGCGGACATTTTGAAGGGGATAGGGGAGCTTAAAATGCAGGCCACTCTCGGTAACCGTCTTAAGGGGTTTACCCAGTTGCAAGATCACTCCCTGTTCGGTCTCATCCAGGACATACCAGGGTTTGAAAATGGCCAGGAGAATGATAATAATTAAAAATAAGGCCAGTGATAACCCCCATTTTTTATTCATTTCCGCGAACCCCTTCTTCCCGGTAAAGAGGTAGAAGCTTCAACACCTCTTTAGCGGTGTCTTCGCTGTCGAACACGAATTTTCTGGTCTTGCTGAAAACTTTTTGCAAAACTTCCAGGCTGAGGCGTTCCTGAACAATGACTTTTCCCAGCCGATATTCTTCAAGGAGCTTGCGAAATCGTTCGGTTTCACCTTCGGCTTCACGAATGCGGGTCTCCCGGAATGCTTCGGCTTCTTTGATAATTTGTGCCGCTTCACCCCGGGCCTGAGGGATGATCTGGTTCTGGTAGGCCTGAGCTTCGTTGATGAATCGGGCGCGATCCTCTCGGGCACTGGCCACATCTTTGAAGGCAGACATTACCTCCTGAGGTGGTTGAACATCCTGGAGTTGCACAGCGATAACCCGAAGGCCTGCGTTGTATCGGTCCAGAATTTCCTGCAGGAGAACCATGGTTTCGGCCTGGATTTCTGCTCTGCCAACGGTGAGCACCTCATCAATGGTCTTTTTGCCCACCACTTCGCGCATGGCTGCTTCAGCGGCGCTTTTTACGGCCATTTCTGGATTTTTGATGTTGAAGAGATACCGGTAAGGGTCGGAGATTCGATATTGCACGATGTACTGGCAACTGACAATATTTTCGTCTCCGGTAAGCATCAGGGATTCCTCAGGTCTCAGTTCGTACCGGGCAGGAGGCCCAGGATGGATGGTTCGAAAGCCGACTTCGACCCGTCTGACTTCGGTAATTTTTGGTCTGGTAACCGTCTCAAAGGGGTAGGGAAGGTGGTAGTGAATTCCTGGAGGAACGCTTCCCACAAAACTTCCCAGTCTTTTGATGACCCCCACTTCGTCTGGACCCACAACGTATATTCCGCTGAGTAGGTATATGGCCAGCAATATCAGGCCAAGGTACGATCCCAACTTTTTCAGGAAGCGGAGGATTCGAGAATTATAAATGTTGATTACTTTCCCTTCGAAATCTTCATACATGCCTTCATTGTATCATAAATAGCTTTCATTTTCTGATTATTCTTTGGATTTACCATACTGAATCTGCTGATATTCTGAGCCTCTTCAAATTTGCTATAGCCTTTAAAGTTTCTTTCGAAGGAATTTACTTTGTGCTTGCGATACATACCGATAGAAGCCAGGAGTGGCAATAGGGGATTTTTACAGACGGTTACCGGATGGTGTTTTCTTGAACTCTTGACAATTGCAAAAGGTGTATAATGGATATAACCAGCAAATGGTGTACTTTGGATGTTTGCTCTCTTAAACTTCTTTTCCTCACTTTTGGCTGGGAGATTCAAGAAGAATTTGGAAGTTCATTTTGTCCGATTTTGATTTGTAAAGGAGGAGGGGAAAGCACATGAAAGATAAGAAAGATAATCTATCACTAAGGGGAGTAGTTTTGCTGGTGATTTTGCTACTCCTCATCGGTGGACTGGTTGCGGGGTCTGACGATTGTACCGGGAAGATTGGTTTTACCTGTGTTGATAATACCCAGTTCTGTGCCATCATCAAAGCACTGGCTCCTGCCTCGGTGCAGCCTGCTCTCGAAGATTGTCCTACCTCTTTAATTATCTGTGACGGAGAGGAAATCGAACTGTACTGGAAAGCCGATGCCACGGTGACAGAAAACGTTCATGTTACTGGACCAGAAGGAGAAGATTACAATTTTCCCATTGCCGAGGGTCATGCCACCGTTAAACCCCATGTTTCCGGGAACTGGAAGGTTGAATTTACCGGGGCGCAATGCAATTTTACCAAAACAGTCTCCGTGCGGGTTGTGCGAGGTGAGGAATCATATGTTCTCCTTGCAAGGGGGAATATCGATACAGGTTTCTTCTGTGACATCAATCCCAAGAGTGTTTCGAACAAATTGATTGTCAAAAAAATCCGTTCAGCCCGGTGTACCGGCACCACAGAATACTGGGAAAACTGGAGTTGTAAGAAGACTCAGTGGGATGGCTCGAATCCACTCTTTTTCAACATCACCAAAGTAGATGGTTCAGCCAACTGCACTCCTTTAGCTGGCCGCTGGCGTTTTGACCCCACAGGTTTGGGAGGGACTTTCACCTATTCCGAAAAAGAGACCTGTTTTCAGGCTACCATTACTTGTGGTTCCTGTGCTCAGACTCCGGTTCCGCCTCCTTTACCTACTCCTGGAGGATGAGCCGAAATGGGGTTCCTCGTTTATTAGCGAGGAACTCCTCCCCTTGATTCTAAGGGGGCTTTGCTGGCAGCTATTGGTGATTCTTGGATGGATACGGGGCATGTGCCAAAGTTAGTGCTTTCTTCTTCGAATGATCGCGATTGTTTTTACAGGTTTTACCCTTTCTGTGAGTCAATAACACGTTGATTCCTCGTTACTGCTACCTTTTATTGTTCCCAATAAGCGAGAAAAGCGTTATATTTACTTTATGATAATTCTTGAGAAAGGGGATAGTGTTTGTGGCCAAACGATTGCTTCTTGTGCCATTCTTCTTTGCTCTCATCGTCATCGGTTTAGGCATTTCTGGTGTAGGAACAGTTATTCCAGCCATTTCTGAGTCATTTTCCCTTCCTTATACAGCGGTGGGGCAGATTTTCCTTTTTCAGGGTATCGGATACTTTCTGTCACTCCTTGTGGGTGGATTTTTGGGAAACATTGCTTCTCAGGGCCTTATTCTTCGGATTGGGTTTATCCTGGCGACTTTAGGTTTTTTGGGTATCACGCTTTTCCCATCCTTTTTGCTGGTGGTGATTGCTTTTCTTGTCATGGGGGTTGGGGTAGGATTTATCGATTGTATGGTCAATCCGGTGGCGGCCGGAGTCTTTCCCGAGCGGCCAGGGGAAACGCTGAATCTCATCCATGCCTTTTTCGGTCTGGGTTCGATGGTTGCACCCCGTTTTTATGCTTTGCTTTCCTCGGGAAGGTATGATTGGCGGGATCTCTACGGTGTGATCACCGTCTTTACCGTCATATCCATGGTGCTCTTTTTGTTCCCGTTTGTGCCCCGGAAGGTTCATGCTACTTCTTCTTTTCGAGGGTTGTTGGGGGTATTTCGAAGAGGAGCATTCTGGTTTATGGGATTTACCATGTTTTTCTATGCCGGAGGAGTCAGCACCCTTAACGGGTGGTTGGTATCGTACCTTGTAGAGCGAGGTATTGTGGTTGAAAGGGGGGCGCTGGTGCTCTCTTATTTTTGGCTGGGCATTTTCGCGGGACGTTTGGTGTTCTCTTCGCTTTCCGATCGTCTGGGACATCTCAACCTGATTCGCTTCGGTTCTCTAAGCGGAGTGGCGATGGTGCTGGTAGCCCTTTTAGTTCCGATAAGTTCTTTCTGGCCTTCGTTTTTCTTTTTTGTTTCAGGTTTTGCACTTTCGGTTGTCATTCCCACGACATTAGCCTATGCTGTCACATCTTTCCCTGATACGGCTTCACTTGCTTCGGGATGGGTATTGTTTAATAATGGTTTTGGAACTTTGCTTTTTCCCTGGTTGGGAGGAATCATTGGAGGACGGCTGGGGCTTGGAGCGGTACTTTTCGCCGTGCCGGTTTTTTTGCTGATCATGTTTTTCTGTCAACAACTTCTGGTTAAAACAACTCGGAGGGAGGGGGCAGGATGAGTGAAAAAAGCGTTTTGGTTCAGACATTAGAGATGTTAAAAAAGGTGGGAGCAAGACCTTCGGCATCGATGAAGGAGCGGGAGTTTTTGTCTTTTCTTCGGGATACCCTGCAGGCTTTCGGTATGGCTGTAGAATGGGATGATTTTCCGGCGCCGTCTACCTATACCTGGGCGCACCTTTTTCTCTGGATTGGGTTGGCTCAGGCGGGGTTGCTGGTGAGGATTGTACCACTTTGGTCGGTTATTTCCAGCCTCGTTTTCCTCTTTATCGAGTACTGGGAACTGGCCACTTTTCCTATTCTGAGTTCGCACTTTTGTTTCCACCGATCAGCCAATTTGATTGGAAAACACGGCCACGCTCCAGCGTTTGTTCTTATGGCTCATGTTGACTCCGCCAGGCCATCGCTCTTTTTCCATCCCCGATTTGTTACCAATCCCCGCTTGTCTCTCTTGTTGCTGGTTTATTCTTCTCTATTCATTACCGGAAGTAGTGTCATGGTGGTGCTCTGGCATAGCCGAGTTTTCTTCTGGATAGCACTTTTCCCGTCGCTGTACCTGCTTTTCCTGGCGGTGGGGCATGTGCATCGGGAATTCTGGATGAAACCCTCGCCGGGTGGTAATGACAATGGGAGTGGTGTAGCTGTAGTTCTGGAACTTGCTCGAGTGCTCAGGGACAGAAAAGTTCCCTTCTGGGTGGTTTTCACTGGGGCCGAAGAATCAGGCACCTGGGGTGCGCTGCGTTTTCTCAAGAAATATGGTTCAATTTTGAA
>JABUEZ010000163.1 GCA_013314795.1 Candidatus Profundicultor aquiphilus
CTCCATATTACCGAACGCTCTGGGAAAGTTACGGTTTCAAGCTGTACCACACGTTCGTGGCTTTCCGATACGACCTCAACCGTATGCCCTTTGATGAAGCACAGGTAACCATCGAATACGCCAAAAAGAAATACGATTTCCTGGTCCGTCCCCTCCGTTACGAGAACCCCGAGGAAGATCTGCATGCCATCCAGAGTATCCTGGAACAATCCCTGATTCCCCTGGAGTACGACTACCTTGCCCCACCGACCCTTGGTGAAGTGATGAAAATGGCTCAGGAATTCAAGCGTTTCATTCCTCCAGGCTTTGCACAGATTGCCTTTTCCCAAGGCAAACCAATCGGATTCGCCGTTGCCCTTCCTGACTACAACCAGGTTCTCAAGCGAATGAAGGGGCGGATTTTTCCTACCGGCTGGTTAACTTTCATCCGTCACAAAAAATACATCAACCAGGGAAGAGCCTTCCTCCTCTTTGTGATCCCGGCTTATCAGGGCAAGGGCGTTCCCGCCGCCCTCCTTTTTGAGATTTTTAAAGAAGGTCGTAACCGGGGGTACGTTTTTGCCGAAGGCTCTTCCATTAACGCTGCAAATTCCAAAATGTGCCGGGAAGCCGAAGGACTGGGAGGTACTATTTACAAAAAATTTGCCCTCTTTCGAAAAGATATCAGCTAATTTTGAAAGGCAAAAACCGCTTTTCTGAAAGAGCGCCACACAAAGCGTCACAATGTGTACCTCGTACAGAATATCCGTACCACGTTTGAATTTCCCACCACGCGCCAGGACTTCCCTTCCCAGATACTGTCCAGGCACACTTTCATCACATTCTGTACCGCCTCCATGGCGAACTCGCCTGTTTTTTCAACTTCTTCCCAGTCCGTCTTTCCCCCTTCAACGCTCCCTCTCCCTGCATACATGCAACTGGCTTCAAATCTTCTCCTGGAAATCCTATCCAGCACATCACACAGCCACTTTTTCCCACCCGATCTCGGAAAATCTTCCAGGCAAATTCAGCCCTCTCTTCCATTCCAAGAAACACCTGACTGCAGACAACAAACCTATAATCTTCTTTTCCTGATCCTTGAACACACTTCACCTCCAGGACAAAAATACTGAGTGAGGAGGAAAAAACACTCTTACACGATTACATACACCCGTAAAAATCAAAGTTAGCCAATAGAAGTTGGAGGAGAAAAGAATACTCCTTAGTTTTCTCCTAACGGTCGGTCAGCAATCTTCTCCGTTTTCGGGCATACATTTCTCCATCGGAGCGGGAAAGTAACCCATCAAGATTCATCGCTTCATCAGGGTACACAGCCACACCGTAACTGAACCCCAGTGAAAGGCTTCCGGCAAAATCCTTTTCCAGAAACCGTAACGAGAGTCTCTCCACAACGTCTTCTGCCTCCTCCCGGGTAAGCCCCGGAAAGAGGAAACAGAATTCATCGCCCCCGTAACGAGCCACGATGTCCTCCTTGCGAATATTTTTTTCAAACCACAGCGCCATTCGCCTCAACAAACGATCCCCCTCGGTATGCCCCAGGAGGTCATTTACCCGTTTAAACCCATCAAGGTCAAGGAAAACCAGGGCAAACTGCCTTCCCTCCTGGATCAAGCGTTCAACAGATCTCTCCAGAAAACGCCGATTCGGAACGTGAGTCAGCGAATCAAGGTTGGCCAGGCGTTCTGCTTTTCTCTTTTCCATTCCCAGGTCCTCTTCTCGCTTTTGTAAAGCTTCTGCCATTCTGGCAAATCCCAGCGAGAGTTCTCCAATTTCGTCTTTTCTGTCGACTTCCAGCTCAAGGTTATAATTCCCCTGAGAAATTCTCGTCACCGAATCCCTCAACCGTTCCAGTGGAAATAAAATGCGCTTCACCGCTACCCAGGTAACAAGAAAGGAAAAAAGTACCACCACCGAAACCGAAAGGAGAAAAACTCTCCACACCGTGGCATAAACCCGGAACGGTCCGGTATATTCTTTCTCTATCGAAAATTCACCCAGCACTTCTCCTTCTCCATCTAAAAGTTCTACCGCAATCTGCAACATACCCCTCCGGTAAGAAGATTTGGGTTCAATTCCCAGAGCAGGCTCTCCCCGAATGGCTTTTCCCGAAGGTCGGTAGAAAATCTTGCCTCCCAGCATCTTCGACCACTGTTCCAAAAGTGCCCCATCCACAACTTTTGCAAAACACACCCAGGCATTGTAAAACTGTTCCCCACTATTATCCACTACCGGATGGCTGACCACCATCCAGAGATTTTTTCCGTCTCCATACACTCCTCCCCAGGCTTCTTCGGAAAGGTCTGTACACGGCATAACCCATCCCGGTGAAGCCGTAATCACTTCTTTTTCTCCGGTAACCAGTATCACCTCGTATCCAAACTGTTCCTTCACCCAGGGATTCAAATTTTCCCGAAGCCACGCCGTATTCCGTTCCTTTACTCCTTTTTCTCCCATATCCGTCCACTGTGCGTAATCCGCTACTGCCACCCCCATCCGTCCCAGTTCCCCACGGAGAAGAGACCAGAGCATCTCCCGGGTATAATTGGTCTCTCGGGAAAGATTCTCTTCCAGCACTACCTTAACACTTTGCCTTAACCAGAAGAGAAAAAAGAAGGAAAGAAAGATAATGCAGGAAAATACGAGGGTCACAATTTTACCTCTTACGGTCATGCATCCCCACTCCTCAAAAATACTTTGAAAAATCAAAAACCCCCATGCACAGAGGCATTATATCACCCCAGGAAATACCTCAAAAGGGGGCTCCTCCATCTTTCAGGAAAACTTCAAACTTTTTATCTCAACCCCCGTGGACAGCTATACCTATCCGCCCACCAAAAAATCGTTACCCGTACCTTGACACCACACAGGACACTGGATGATAATAAAAGCACGGGGAAATGTTATAATCATCATAATGTTATAAATGGCCAGAAAAAAATCGAAAAAACAAGGAGTCGATTAACTGTATGGCCACAACCAAGAGGACTTCATGAGTAGACGAGAGTTCTTCCAGGAACCGGAAGAAATTCGAGAAGAGATCGGGCTTCCCCTGTACCAGCAATTGAAAAACATTTTGAAAAAATCAATCCACAGTGGGGTACTTCGACCAGGAGACCAGATACCTTCGGAAAGCGAGCTATGCGAGCGGTACGGTATCAGTCGCATCACCGTCAGACAGGCCATTGGAGCACTGGTCCAGGAAGGATTTCTGTACCGCCGCCCGGGTAAGGGAACCTTTGTCACCTCGCCCAAGCTAAGAAGGCGATTGCCCCGTCTTTACAGTTTCAGCGAAGACATGCGCGATTTAGGTCTTGAACCAAGCTCTCAAACACTGGAACAGAAGGTAATCGAAGCCGAAGAAGAAGTTGCCGATCTCTTGAAACTCCCCGATACGGACCGGAGAGTTACCAAACTCGTCCGAATCAGAATGGCCAATGGAGAACCAATTCTCATCGAGAGAACGTTCATACCTCATTATCTCTGTCCGGATCTCGTTGCCGAGGATATGGAAAAAAATTCACTGTACGACATATTGCGGAAAAAATATCGGCTTTCCCTTGATTATGCGCTGGAAACCCACGAAGTTACCTTTCTTACCAGAGAAGAAGCCAAAGCCCTTTGTTGTCCAGATAAATCTCCGGCATTTTTCATCGAGCGGGTTGCATTTCTCAAAAACGATATCCCTTTTGAACTCACCAGATCAGTATCCCGGGGAGACAAAGTTCGGTTTACCGTTCGTCTGGTCGCCGATCAAGCCCAGATTCATCGGCAGGTGGAATTGGAGAATCCAAAACCAAGGCGAACCAGATAAGGAAAACAGCAATCTGAGTAAGCCAGCAAAATTTTTGTCCGCTTACTCAGATAAAATAATACAATAAGGGAGGTGAAAAAAGTAAAACAAAATACTAAAGGGAAAGTTCTAAAATCAAAGATTCAAAAAATCATAAGGGAGGTTATCAGGATGAAAAGAGCCATACTGGTTGTATCGCTGTGCATTCTTCTGGTTGGTTTAGGAACTTTGGCTTTGGCCAAACTCCCGGTGGTGGGTATCTCCACGGGGTCGTCTGGCACATCATGGCGAACCATTATGATCGCTGCTCTGGAAGAGGTTGGAAATGAGTACAAGGCAGCAGGAAAAATCGCCGACTATAAGATTGTGAACAATATTGTCAATGGTGACGCCACCGAACAGGCTAATATCATTCGTGATTTTATTTCCCAGGGTGTGGATATTATCCTCGTCAACCCCAACTCCCCTGATGCGTTGAACGGAGTTATTAAAGAAGCACAGGACGAGGGTATCCTCGTCGTGGCATTTGATGCCACCGTTACCGCACCGGACGTGGTGAACGTCACCCTCGACCACTACGCCTGGAACAAGAAAAACGTGGAATTCATTGCTTCAACTTTGAAGAAGGGAAACGTCATTCAAATTTACGGCCTGGAGGGTCACCCTGCCAACAATGACCGAATTCGTGCTACATACGACGTTCTGAAAAACTATCCGGACATTAAACTGATCGCCGACACGAGCGGCTACTGGGATCAGACCAAAGCCAAAGAAGTGGCGGCTCAGATTATTGCTTCAGGACAACAGATTGATGGAGTTATCACTCAAGACGGAGAGGCTTACGGTGTGCTTTCTGCTTTTCTCGATGCCGGCAAGCTTCCCAAAGTCATGTTTGGTGACCCCGGAACAGCCTTCTTCAAAGAGTGGAAAAAACTCCGTGACGCTGGTGCCGACTTCAAAGCCTGCACCCAGCCTAACCCTCCGGGAATCGGTGGGACAGCGTTCCGGATTGCACTCCAGCTTTACAATGGGAAAAAGTTTAAACCCGGTGTTCTGCAAAATAATACCTTCTTCTACAAAGTTGGTATGTTCATTACCGATGAAAACTTTGACCAAGGCTGGGAACTTCTGAAGGATAAACCAGATGATTATCTCCTGAGCGAGATTATGTCTGAAGAAGCGGTAGCAGAACTTTTTGAATAATAGTGATATGCCTTAAGGAGAGGGACCTTCGAGTCCCTCTCCTTGGCGGAGAAGAATCCTTAGTAAAGGTGAGTGAACTCTGTGATTGTTCTTGAAGCAAAGGGTATTAAAAAGCATTTTGGGGGAGTTATTGCGCTCTCCAACGGGAATTTACAGTGTCGACAGGGAAAGATCACCGGCCTCCTTGGAGCCAATGGCTCGGGGAAAAGTACCCTTTCCAAAATTATCGCTGGCGTCTACCGGGCTGATGCCGGTGAGATTCGATATAATGGCAAAGTGGTACACTATAGAAACCCCAACGAAGCTCGTCGGGA
>JABUEZ010000164.1 GCA_013314795.1 Candidatus Profundicultor aquiphilus
GAACACGTGGATATCTTGGATGAAATAGGTTGACATGGGGGTATAATTGTGGTAAACTCACCTCCTGAGTTTACAGCCTCCAGGCGGAGGCTCTTTTTTTTGGATGAGTGAAGAAAGGGGGTAGCTTGATGTCGAAAAAGAAGTATCAAATCACCTCTGAATCAGTAACCGAAGGCCATCCTGACAAAATAGCTGACCAGATTTCGGATGCAATTTTAGATGCCATCTTTGCTGAAGATCCTTACGGGAGAGTGGCGGTCGAAACCCTGGTTGCTACGGGTCTTATCATGGTAGCGGGACAGGTCAGTACTACCTCTTATGTTGATATACCGAGAGTGGCAAGGAATACTGTTCGAGATATCGGATATACTCGAGCGAAATACGGTTTTGATTTTGAAACCTGTGCCGTTTTGACGGCTATCGATGAACAGTCGCCTGATATTGCTTTGGGTGTCAATCGTTCTCTGGAAGTAAAAATGGGTGAAGAAGTTGAAGATGAAGATCTTTCACTGGGTGCCGGAGATCAGGGCATGATGTACGGATACGCCTGCAACGAAACTCCTGAATTGATGCCTTTCCCGATTGTTATGGCACATCGCCTGGCTTTTCGTTTGTCAGAAGTGAGAAAAAAGGGAGTCCTTCCTTATTTACGTCCAGACGGAAAAACCCAGGTCACGGTTGATTATGAGGATGGAAAGCCGGTCCGAATTGACACCATCATTGTTTCTGCTCAGCACCACCCTGATGTTTCTTTGGAGACGCTGCGTCAGGACCTTGAAGAACATGTTATCAAACCGATTGTTCCTCCAGAGTATCTCGATGCCAGCACCAGGATTTTTGTTAATCCTACCGGGAGGTTTGTCATTGGTGGGCCTCAGGGAGACACTGGACTTACTGGGAGGAAAATCATGGTTGATACCTATGGTGGGATTGGAAAACACGGTGGAGGATGCTTTTCAGGGAAAGATCCCACAAAGGTTGATCGTTCGGGGAGTTACGCAGCGAGATACGTGGCCAAGAATATCGTGGCTGCAGGGCTGGCTGAAAAATGTGAATTCCAGGTAGCCTATGCGATTGGGATTGCCAGACCCGTTTCCATGTCAGTTGACACCTTTCAAACCGGGAAAATTTCTGATGAAGAGATTTTGAAGCTGGTGAAAGAAACTTTCGATTTGCGACCCGGTGCCATCATCAAAGACCTACAGCTTCGTCGTCCTATCTATAAAAAGACTGCTGCCTATGGTCACTTTGGTCGCAACGATCCCGATTTTGCCTGGGAGCGGACCGATAAAGTTGAGATCCTGCGTGAGTTGGCAGGGTTGTAAAAAGTGGGGGTATGAGGATGGAGAGTCATATTGCTTCACCGGATTTGGCGAGTGAAGGGAAAAAGAGAATTGAATGGACTCTGAAGGAAATGCCGGTTGTGGCAAGAATTGCGGAACGGTTTGGGCAAACGAAACCTCTGCAGGGGTTACGGATTGGAGCATGTCTCCATGTTACTGCTGAGACAGCGGTGTTGATGATTGCTCTTAAAGAGGGTGGAGCGGAAATAAGGTTATGTGCTTCAAACCCCCTGAGCACTCAGGATGAGGTGGCTGCTTCACTGGTTCAGGATTACGGGATTCCCGTTTTTGCTATTCGAGGAGAAGATCGGGATACGTATTACGCCCATATTCAGGAAGTATTGCAGTTCCGCCCTCACATAACCATGGACGACGGGGCAGACCTTGTTTCTTCGGCACATCGTCTCAGGGGCGAAATCCTTCAGGGTATCATTGGAGGGACGGAAGAAACAACCACGGGTGTTATCCGTCTCCGCAGCCTGGCACGATCTAAGGAACTGGCGTATCCGGTTATTGCTGTCAATGATGCAGATACAAAGCATATGTTTGATAACCGTTATGGCACTGGTCAAAGTACCATAGAGGCTATTTTGCGGGTTACTCATTTTCTCCTCGCTGGTAAAAGGATTGTTGTGGTTGGTTATGGCTGGTGTGGGCGGGGTATAGCCATGCGAGCCAGAGGGATGGGGGCCCGAGTCGCAGTGGTGGAAGTTGATCCTGTTCGAGCGCTTGAGGCCTTGATGGATGGTTATGACGTTATGTCTATGAGTGAAGCGGCGCTGTGGGGTGAAGTTTTTATTACAGCCACAGGGAATGTCTCGGTGATTCGAGGTGAACACTTTATCGCTATGAAGGACGGTGTGGTCTTAGCCAACGCTGGGCATTTCAATGTGGAGATTGATATTCAGGAACTTGAAGATCTAAGTGTCAATAAAAGAGCCGTAAAACCCCTGGTTGAAGAGTACACTCTGAAAAATGGCAAAAGAATCTATCTTCTCGGTGAAGGGCGACTGGTTAACCTTGCCTGTGCTGAGGGTCATCCTTCGGCAGTAATGGACATGAGCTTTGCCAATCAGGCGCTTTCGGTGGAATATTTGAAAAACAATGCCTCGAAAATGGAGAAAGACGTGTTCAAAGTTCCACCCGAAATCGACCGGGAAGTTGCTGCTTTAAAATTGACTCTTTTGGGAGTAACCCTGGAGAAGATGACTCCTCGTCAGGAAGTGTATCTTTCTTCCTGGCAGGAGGGAACATAAAAGGTTTTCCCTGTTTCACCTGAAGGGGTGAGACCGAAAGTCCGGAGGGAGGTTGATACAATGAATCGTTACGAATTGGGAATTGTGGTAAAGCCGACTCTTTCTGAAGGAGAATTGAATGCTCTGGTGGAGAAAATGAAAGGTCTGGTTACAGAGCAGGGAGGCGAGATAGAGTCGGTGAATCTCTGGGGTAAGAGGAGGCTGGCTTACCCTGTGGAAAAACACAACGAAGGGTACTACGTGTTTTTCCGTTTTCTTCTTTCTCCTGCCAAAGTGGAAGAAATCGGTCGAGTAGCGCGACTCACGGAAGAAATTTTGCGTTATATTCTGGTTAAAGAAGAGAAAAGAGAAGAGCATCCTTCAGTGGTGCAGGAAGAGAAAGTTTCCGAGCCACCAAGTGATGAAGTGATTGGGGATGTCTCAGCTCAGTCTGAATAAGGTTTTCTTGATCGGCTTTCTGGCGCAAAAACCAGTCTTGCGGTACGTTCCCAGCGGTACCCCAGTGGTCAATTTTCCCTTGGGAGTGTATCGGGGTGTTGTTGCTGAAGATGGGAAAGAGTATGCAGACTATTTCAACATTGTGGCATGGAAGGATCTGGCTCTTTTTTGTGGAGAAAACCTGAAAAAGAGCGACTGGGTTTTTGTGGAGGGAAGGATCCAGATTCGCGTTTATGAAGATGGAAGTGGGCAAAAAAGAAAGACTTGGGAAATTGTAGCCAGTGAAGTGCGGCGTTTGTCGGAGCGGGAGAATGTAGCGGAGAAGAAAGCCAAAGAGGAAGGCGAGAGTTTCGAACTGTCCTGAGAGGAGGATCGAAAATGGTGGAGCGAGAAGATAAAGTAGGTGGACGGAAGAAGTTCTTCCGTAAGAAGCGAAAGGCTTGCGTATTCTGCTTGGGAAAAGCAACCATTGACTATAAGGATGCTGATTATCTGGGACGGTTTTTGAGCGAGCGGGGTAAAATTATTCCTCGTCGGATTACGGGAAACTGTGCAAAACACCAGAGAGAACTGGCACAGGCAATAAAGCGGGCTCGAGAAATCGCTCTTTTACCCTATACCGTTGATTAATATATTATGAGAAAAATACAGCCGACTGTGGAGGGCGCCTTCCTGGCGGCCCTCACGGTCATTTTTTATCTTTCTTCCATTTACATTCCTGTTCTGGGAATCATTTTGAGTTTTTTGTGTCCCTTGCCGGTAATGTTTCTGGTTATCCGGTGGAACTGGAAAGTGGGTTTTTTGACCTCGCTGGTAGCCAGTTTTGTGGTTTTTGCCTTTGCTGGAGTTACTCAAGCTCTGACGTGTCTTTTAGGTTTTACTCTTCTGGGAATCGTCATGGGCGTGACGATTAAAAAGGGATGGTCTTCCTTCGAGGTCATCGCCTGGAACACTGTGGTATCGTTACTTTCAAAGCTCGCTCTGGTGGGCGTGGCGTTACTTCTTTTGGGAAAGAATCCCCTTACCGAGAATATTGCTCTTATGGAGGAAGCACTGCACAGCGTTTCTCGTATGTTCCGGAGTGTAGGGGAAATGAATATTCAGAGTATCATTGATTTCATGAAAATGGCTTTACCGGCAGTGCTTATTATTGCTTCCCTGTTTGATACCACACTAAATTTCCTTCTGGGGCGTCTAGTGGGCCAAAGGATTGGAGTTCGCTTTCCTGAAATTGCCGCTTTCGGCCAGTGGCAAATGCCTCGTTCGGTTTTTTGGGCTTTTGTTTTGAGCTGGCTTTTCCTATTTATAGGAAGTAATACCTTTTTGGGTAAGATCGGGGTAAATTTACAAATTGTTACGCAAATGCTCTTTTTGGTTCACGGGCTTTCTCTGGTATACTATTTTTTGAGTCGCTATATCCGTTCCAGAGTACTAAAGATTGTTATTCTCTTCTTTTTGCTCTTTCAGCCGGTTTTTTCGACTTTGCTCAGCTGGCTGGGAGTTTTTGATGTCTGGTTCGACTTTCGTAAACTTCGTTCAGATGGGATTTCGAAGGGAGAGTGAAAGATATGCGGGTTATTCTGATTCAGGAAGTGAAAAATCTGGGGAAAGAAGGAGACATCGTCGAGGTAAAGGAGGGGTACGCGCGGAACTACCTCATTCCGAAGAAGATGGCCATTGAGGCTACTCCCGGTAATCTCTCGCAGATTGAAAAGTTGCGTAAAAAGAGAGCCATGCGAGAGGCAAAAGAGCTGGAAGAAGCAAAGGCGCTCCAGGGAAAGATAGAAGGGATGGTTCTTACCTTTTCCAAAAAGGCTGGAGAAACGGGAAAGCTCTACGGTTCGGTAACGGCAAGAGAAATTGCCGAAGCTATCTCTGCCACCGTTGGTTTTGAGTTTGATCGTAAGTATCTGGAGTTACCCGAACCCCTGAAAGATCTTGGAAAGCATAACGTCAGGGTGAATCTGGGGAAAGGCATTTCTGCAACCATCACGGTGGATATCCTTCCTGAAGAAACGGCCGAAAAACAAGGGGTGAAGGAATCCTGAGCATCGAGAGAATTCCACCGCATAACCTGGAAGCCGAGCAGGCAACGTTGGGTTCAATGCTTCTTGAGCGGGATGCTCTTTTAAAGGTGCTGGAAATTTTGCGCCCTGAGGATTTTTACTATGATACTCACCGTATTGTTTTCGAGAGCATTACCGAACTCTTTGAGGAAGATAAAGCCTGCGATCTGGTGACTTT
>JABUEZ010000165.1 GCA_013314795.1 Candidatus Profundicultor aquiphilus
TGAGGCAAAAACAATCTTCCACGTTGAGGAAGCTCGGATCGTAGAAAAGAAAAAAGAAACTAACGGTGGAGGCATTGCTTCCACAGATCCGGTATTCCTCAGTGTGAACAAGGAAATCTTTGAAGGGAAGATTTCTCCCAAAGCTAACCGCTCCTTTACTGTTGCCCTCTATAACGACTCCTCTCACACGGTTACGGCTCGAGGTATCGTCATAGAGCCTGTGGAGCTGGAAGGAGCTCGTTTTGGTTCCTTTGTCGAGATTACTCCAGAACGTGTGGAAATCGAACCGTACAAGTCGAAGATGGTACGAATAACAGTGAGAAGTCCCGAAAGCATCCCCGAAGGGGACAAATATGTCCGGATTGACTTTTTCCCTGAAAGCGTTGATGGAAGACCTGTTCCCGAGGAGCTTCAGAAAGCCTTTGGGACGTCGACTCTTCTTGTGCTTGACAACATAAAAGGAACACAGGTTGAAAAGGTGAACCTGACCGGAATCGAATTTTTCCTTGAGGAATATCAGAAAGGAATATTACGCCCTCGAGTCGTGGTTCATTTCAAAAACACGGGCAATACGCATCTCCAGCCCTCCTGTTCCGTAACACTCTCTCAAATTCTCGAGGAAGAAATCGCCAATATTAACGAAGGAGCCGTGGCAGTGAAACCAGGTGCAGGTCTCACCCTTGTTTCGAAGGAAAGCCCTGATCTTTTCCTTCCCGGTGAAGAAGGTATGCTTGTCCTGGAGTCTCGGGATACCCTTAACCCTGGGAAGTACAAACTCGTCGTGGTTATCCAGAACCAGGGTAAAGAAATCTTCCGCGAGGAAAAGACTCTCGAACTTCGCCCGACACGGTAAGAATTTCCTCCGAAGATTCTCCCTATACGAAACCTGGGAAATTCTGGGATTTAAGCTTGTTTAAAGGAGCAGAGGTATCCTGTATCAATCCACGTGCTCCTTTGATTGCTTCAGAACTATGGTAGTCCCGTGGGAAAGTTTTGCCTTCAATAAAACTCTTTGGATAACATTGACTTGTTGTGGTGATATTCACCAAGAACAAAAAGCCTTATTCTTCGCGGCTATTGACATGTTCTAAACTCTTCTGATATGCTATTCATGTGATCATATGATATGATAACTCGAGATAATCTGGTCAACCAGGCGAAGAAGGAAATAATGAATTTGATTTTCCGGAAAGGCCTTTCCAAGGGAGAGCGCTTTTTTTCCATTGAGGAGCTTTCCGAGCTTTTGTCGGTGAGTAAAACCACGATACGTGAAGCCATCCGAAGTCTGGAACAGTTGCACTTTGTAGAGGTGAAGCAGGGGAAGGGTATTTATCTCGCTGTTGATCCCAAATCCCTGGGGAAAAATATTGCCCAGTTAAGAAGTGCTACGGAGATGGCTCGTGAAGCGGGGATTGATCTCCAAACCCTGAGCTGGGAAGTCCGGGAAATGAAGGCCGATCTTTTTCTGGCAGAAAAACTTGGGGTTCGTAGAGAGACGCCGCTTGTCCTGTTTACGAGGGTGAGGGGCTTTGATGATGAAGTGGTACTGTATCTTGAGGACGTTTTGCCCAAGGAGCTTGTTGCTGATTTCACGCCTTTAGACTGGCAGGGATCACTGTTTGAAGCTCTGGAGAAAAGGGGTATTTCTGTTTCGCATTCCATCGCCAAGATTATTCCCTATATTCCGGAGGGAAAGATTAAGGAAAAACTCAAGCTTACCGAAGTAGTTCCGTTTTTGCTTCTTGAGCATTTGCTTTTTGATGTAAATGGGAAAGTGGTGGCATTTTCGAAGGATTACTATAATTCGAAGTATTTCCACTTCGAAGTGGTACGAAAGCGGATTTGAGGGGGAATAGGGAGGTCAGGATATGAGCGTTCAAATTGTTGAAGAGCCGAAATTGACCGAAATGCCTTTTGGTATGACTGAACGAATTCGAGTGATGCGGGAGGAATTGCTACACACGGTTCCTCAGGTCTGTACGGAGCGGGCCAGGATTTATACCGAAATTTACCGATCCTTTGAAGGGGATCCGCCAATTCTCAAGCGAGCCAGGGCTTTGGCCGAAACACTGAAACGGATGAGTATCGCGGTATACAAAGATGAACTGATTGTGGGGAACCAGGCTTCAAAGGTGAGGGGCGCGCCGATATTTCCAGAATATTCCTGGGACTGGATTGAAAAAGAGATTGACGAATTTGCAAAGCGACCCGGTGATGTGTTTGAGGTCAGCGAAGAGGACAAAAAAATTCTGCTTGAGGAGGTCATTCCCTACTGGAAGGGGAGAACGCTCTATGACCGGGCTATGAGTATTATTCCTGATTTTGTCAATAAAGCTCAGGAAATGGGTGTCATCTCTGGGAGGGGAAATATTACTTCCGGTGACGGACATATCATTGTCCATTTTGAAAAGGTGCTTCAGCGTGGCTTGCGGGGAATTATCGAGGAAACGAAATCCCGGATGGAGAGTCTTTCTGAAAGTGACCCTGAATATCTGAAAAAGCAGATTTTCTATCAATCGGTCTTAATTACCCTGGAAGCGGCTGTTCATTTTGCGCGTCGGTACGCAGAGTTGCTTCGTCTTGAGGCCCAGGTTGTGACCGATAGGCAAAGAAAAAAAGAACTCCTGCAGATGGCGGAAAATGTGGAAGTGGTTCCCGAAAATCCGCCGCAGAACTTCTGGCAGGCAGTGCAGTCAATCTGGTTTATTCACCTTATCACTCAGATTGAAAGTAACGGTCATTCGTTTTCATTAGGAAGGGTTGATCAGTATCTCTATCCTTACTGGAAAAAGGATTTCGAAGAAGGACGGATTACCTTTGAAGAAACCATCGAACTCTTGCAGAACCTGTTTGTCAAAATGTTCACCATTAATAAAATCCGTCCCTGGGCACACACTCAGTTTGGGATTGGGTACACCACCTACCAGAACGTCACCATTGGTGGACAGGACCAATATGGTCATGATGCGACCAATGAACTCAGTTATCTCATTCTCAAAGCAGTGGGTGGATTACGCCTCACCACGCCCAATCTTTCGGCTCGCTTTCACGCTCTTTCCCCACGTTCGTACTTGAAGGAATGTGCCAGAGTGATCCGGATGGGGTTTGGCATGCCGGCGATGAAAAACGACGAAATCATTATTCCCGCTCTTCTTGATAAAGGGGCAAGTATCGAGGATGCTCGCAACTATGCCATTGTGGGGTGTGTGGAAGCGGCAGTTCCAGGAAAATGGGGCTATCGCAACACCGGTATGACGTTCCTCAACGTGTTAAAGGTTCTGGAATTAACCCTTCACGGAGGTCGTTGCCCCCGGAATAATGTATGTCTTTTGACCACCCGCTTGCCGGTTGAATGTTCGAATTTCGAAGAATTTTACGGGGAGTTCAAAAAGCAGCTTGATTTCTATACCAGGTGTCAGGTGCTTATGGATGCTACAGCCGATACTGCCCTGGAAGAACTTGTTCCCGATGCTTTCTGTTCGGCCCTGGTGGAAGATTGTCTTGGCCGGGGAAAACACCTCAAAGAGGGTGGAGCAGTCTATGATGTGATCAGTGGCCTTTTTTCGGGGCTGGCTAATGTGACCAATAGTTTGGCAAATATTCGTGAGCTCATCTACCGGCGAAAGATGCTCCGGTGGGATGAGCTTCTCAGGGCGTTGCAGGAGGATTTCGCCAGTTACCAGGGGCAGATGGTCCAGAAGCTCCTTTTTGAAGCGGTTCCCAAATATGGGAATGATGTCGAGGAAATCGATGAGCTGGCCTGTCGGATTCTCAACGATTATCTGGAGGAGATCAAGAAGTATCGGAATACCCGTTACGGTCGAGGCCCGGTTGGGGGCAATTACTGCGGTTCAACGTCGAATATTTCTGCTAACGTCCCTCTGGGGATGGCTGTGGGTGCCACACCGGACGGTCGGAAAGCTCAGGAACCAATCGCTGAGGGAGTATCTCCATCCTACAATACCGAAAAGGCTGGCCCAACAGCTGTGATGAAATCGGTAAGTAAGCTGCCCACCATCAAGATGATCGCTCAGCTCCTGAATCTCAAATTTGCACCATCGGTTCTGGCTACCGAAGAGGGTTTGAATAAACTCATACAGCTTATTACCGTTTTCTTTAGAGATCTCAAGGGCTGGCATGTGCAGTTTAACGTGGTCGATGCCCAAACCCTGCGGGAAGCGCAGAAAAACCCCGAAAAATACCGCGACCTCATCGTGAGGGTGGCTGGGTACAGTGCGCTCTTTGTAGCGCTGGACCCCCGGACCCAGGAGGACATTATCCGCCGTACCGAACACGCTCTGTAGAAGAGGATAGACGATATGGGGAAAAAAGCCGCCCTGGGGATCGACATCGGAGGGACAAAGCTACGCATAGGTCTTGTTGACAGGAGGTTCCACCTTCTTGACGTTTTCTTGACAGAGGAGCACCGCTGGCTCACTCCTCAGGAACTGGTCAGGTTTCTGGCAGGGAATGTGGAGCAATTTATAAGTCGCCACAAAGATTTTGATATAATTGGAGGTGGAGTGGGATATCCTGGGCCGATTTGCTTTCCGAAGCGAGCGACATTCTCGTATTCTAACCTTCTCAACGAAGCCTGGAAGAGCGTTCCCTTGGCGGAGATGATAGAGGAAAAAATTGGAATGCGAGTGGTGGTTGACAACGACGCAAATTTAGCAGGCCTTGCAGAGATGCGCCTGGGGGCAGGGAGAAATTTTGCTCACGCTGTTTATGTAACCATCAGCACAGGGCTGGGGGGAGCCATCTTTATCGACCGAAAACTTTACCGGGGTTTTCTGGGCAATGCAGGGGAGTTCGGTCACATGGTGGTGGATCGAGGCGGACGATACTGTAAGTGTGGAAACCGGGGATGCCTTATGTCGCTTCTTTCGGGGTTGGGAATCGAAAAGTTAATCCGCGAGGAACCGTCATGCCAGTTTTTGTTTTCTTCAGAAGAAGATGGTCCTACCTGTGTCAAAAAGCTGGTGGAACTGGCAATTGCTGGAAATGCTGTGGCCCGCGATGTGGTGCAACCGCTTCTTGAGTACTTGGCGTTAGCTTTTCTCAATGTTATCCAGATTCTGAATCCGGAAGTCATCGTGGTAGGGGGAAGCCTGGGTAAAGTCCTGGTGCGGAATTTCATGGATCCGGTGCGGGAATACCTCAAGGCGCGTTTACCCTCGGAAATCGTGGAACAAACCCAAATTA
>JABUEZ010000166.1 GCA_013314795.1 Candidatus Profundicultor aquiphilus
AGGAATTGACTCTTCAGGTTGCAGCGCAGGCACCGCGGTGGGTTTCGCCTGATGATGTTCCAGAGGAGATCAAAAAGAAAGAAGAGGAAATATACTGGCAGCAGCTTGCGGAGAGTGGAAAACCAGAAGCTGTGAAGCAGAAAATTGTAGAAGGGAAAATGAAGAAATTCTTTGAGGAAAACTGCCTTCTGGAGCAGGAATATATTCGAGAGCCGGAGAAAAAGGTCAAAGACCTTGTGGTAGAAACAATTGCCAAGGTTGGAGAAAACATCGTGGTGAAGCGTTTTGTCCGCTTTAAGTTAGGGGAAGGAGAGAATGAGTAATCTACCCGAGATTCGTTTCAAGCGGATCATGTTGAAGCTTTCCGGAGAAGCCCTGAGGGGAGACCTCCCCTCAGGGATAGACGTCAGAGTTCTCTCATATCTAACCGAAGAAATTGAAAAGATCAAACGTCTGGGAGTTGAAATAGCCATCGTGGTCGGTGGAGGAAATATTTTTCGGGGAAGAGTTGCTAAAGAGCAGGGAATTAATCGTGTTACTGCCGACTATATGGGGATGCTGGCTACGGTGATCAATGCCCTGGCGCTGCAGGATTTTCTGGAAAATAAAGGTATTCCAACCCGAGTGCAAACGGCGATTGAAATGAGAGAAGTTGCTGAACCGTACATCCGTCGCAGAGCTATCCGTCATCTTGAAAAGGGGAGAATTGTCATCTTTGCCGGTGGAACCGGCAATCCGTATTTCACCACCGATACCACTGCCGCTTTGAGGGCGGCAGAAATAAAAGCTGAGGCCCTTCTCAAGGCCACCAAAGTTGACGGTGTGTACGAGGCAGATCCGGTTGCCAACCAGAATGCTTACAAATTCGAAAAACTTGACTACCTGGAAGTCATTAACCGGGGTTTGCAGGTGATGGATTCCACGGCAATTTCTCTATGCATGGAGAATCACATTCCCATTATCGTGTTCAACATCAACGAACCTGATAACCTTTATCGAATTGTCACTGGTCATAAAGTTGGTACCCTGGTGGGAAGGGAGGGAAAAACGTGACCGAAATCTTGAGGTCCTTGCTCAAAGATATTGAAAAAAGGATGAAACAGGCGGTAAATGTGGTTCGGGAAGAACTCTCGCACGTGCGAACTGGTAGAGCATCGCCAGCTCTGGTGGAAAACATACCGGTGGATTATTATGGGAGTACAGTGGAATTAAAGCAAATTGCTTCCATTACCGCACCAGATGCAAAAACACTCCTGATTCAACCCTGGGATAAGAGCGTTATCGGTGCTATTGAGAAAGCCATCTGGAAGTCTGAACTGGGTTTCAATCCCGTGGTCGATTCCACGGTGATCCGGATTACCATGCCCCCTCTTACGGAAGAGCGGAGAAAAGAAATCGCCAAGATGGCGAAGAAGATCGTGGAGGAGGGCAAAATAGCTATCCGAAATTTGCGAAGAGAGGCAAACGACGAAATCAAGAAGATGACCAAAGAGGGAAAAATTTCTGAGGATGACGAAAAAGCTACTCAGGCTGAGGTCCAGAAACTCACCGATGAACACATTAACGAACTGGATGGAATATGGGAAAAGAAAGAAAAGGAAATTATGAGCGTTTAAGTTCCGTTTTGAAGCATGTGGCCATCATCATGGATGGAAACGGGAGATGGGCTGAGAGGCGGGGTCTTCCCCGCCTTGAGGGTCATCGAAAAGGGGTGGAAGTGACGAGATCAATTGTCGAGGAGAGCGGAAAGCTGGGGATCAGATTTCTCACCCTTTATTCTTTTTCTACCGAAAACTGGAAACGACCGATTAGTGAAGTGCAGGGGCTCATGCACCTCTTTGAGGAGAGCATCGGCCGATATGGAGATGAGTTGAACGCAAATGATGTGCGGGTGCGTTTCCTGGGAAGGCGAGAAGGGCTTCCAGAAGAGATCGTGAGAGGTATAACGGAGTTGGAGGAAAAAACGGCCTTTAACCAGGGATTAACCTTGAATCTGGCCATTAACTACGGCGGAAGAGATGAGATTATTCGGGCTGTGCAGCACATCTATAAAGAAAATCCGGAATTACTGTTACATCTTGACGAGGGTGCATTCCATTCTTACCTGGATACGGCTCTCTGTCCCGATCCCGATCTTCTCATCCGTACCGGAGGAGAAAAGAGGATCAGCAATTTCCTTCTCTGGCAGATTGCCTACACGGAGCTGTGGTTTACGGAGACCTTCTGGCCTGACTTTACCGTTACCGAATTTCGGCAAGCTCTGGAAGACTTCGCCTCAAGAAAAAGAAAGTTTGGGGGTATTCATTGAAGTCCGAAAAGAGTGAGTTTACACGCAGGGTTCTGGGGATTGTTCTGGGTGTGCCTCCCTTTATCATTCTCTTATTGTTCAATCAGTGGACACTTATGGGTGCGTTTATTGTTCTTTCGTATCTCTCTTTTCAGGAATACTGGAAGATGGTAGGAAAAGAACCGTCCTCTTTTGCATTCTGGTTCTCCTGCTATCCGTTGGCACTGGTTTATCTTTCTTTCGTGCTCAGCCCTTTTCTACAGATGCTGGGCTGGTATATCTTTCTTCTTATGCTTATGATCTGGAGCCTTTTCTCCCCTTCCCAGGTTCTGGAACGGAGTGGTATCTACCTGTGGGGTTGTGTTTACTGTTTCTTTTTCCCCTTTTTCTGGGTTAGGCTGGGTATGGAATATTCGAGGTGGTCGCTCCTATTTTTTGTCCTTCTTGTCTGGGCCAACGATATTTTTGCCTATCTTGTAGGGGTAAAATGGGGACGACACAAGATCGTTCCTGCAATCAGCCCTAAAAAAAGTTGGGAAGGTTTGGGGGGAGGTATTATGGCTGCGGCATTCCTATCTATGATGGTGGGCTATCTCTGGTTCAGGTTCCCTTTATGGGTAGGTTTTCTTGCAGGATGTGCTGTGGCTTTGCTTGCCTTCGCAGGGGATCTTTTTGAATCGGCTCTAAAAAGAAAAGCCGGGGTCAAAGATTCAGGTAAATTTCTCCCCGGTCATGGAGGAATCCTGGACCGTTTTGATTCCTTTTTTGCAGTGGGACCACTGGTTTACTTCCTGAGCAGGGTGATTTGGAAAGGATGAAGAAAATGCGAGTGGCAGTTTTGGGGTCAACCGGATTTCTGGGGGAACAGATTCTGGAAGTGCTCTCTCAGGAAAAGAACTATGAAATTGTGCTTTTATCTGGTTACCGAAATATCGATAAATTGCTTCATCAGATGCGTGTTCTACGTCCTCGTTATGCGTTCAGCCCTTACTTTATGGGAAAAGAGGAAAAGGACTATATTTCTGGAACCAGGTTGATCAAGGAGATAGGGGTCCTGCAAAAAATTATCCTTGACGAGGAAATTGAGGGTGTGTTTTTCGCTACCGGTGGCATCTCTTTTCTAGAACTTTTTCTGGACCTACTGGATACTCAGAAGTGGCTGTGGGTGGCGAGTAAAGAAATGATCATCCTGGCCGGAGAAATAAAACCCCGTGATTTCTTTCAGCAAAGGGGGAATTTTATTCCCCTTGATAGCGAACATAACGCCCTCTGGCAGATGTTTCGGATGGTGCAGAAGGAAACCGTGCACAGGGTATACCTGACGGCTTCGGGAGGGCCGTTCTATGACTGGCAAGGGAAGCTTTCTGATATCACCCCGGAAATGGCTCTGGCTCATCCAAACTGGAGGATGGGAGCGAAAATAACCATCGATTCGGCAAATCTCATCAATAAGGGACTGGAGGTTATCGAAGCTTCAATTATTTTTGGTCTCGATTTTCAGAACCTTGACGTCATTGTGCAGAAAGAAAGCTGTATCCACGCACTTCTCGAACTGAAAGACGGTTTTACTCTGGCTCTCCTTTCTCCACCGGACATGCGGTCGGTCATTTTCAACGCTCTTCACCCGGAAAGGAATGTCCCAAACCCCTTCCGCCTTTCTGATTTCTTCAGGTTTGGCACTTTGCATTTCGATTATCCGGTTCCATCCAGATTTTCCGGTTTTTACCTGGCTCTGGAGGCAGGAAAGCGAGCTTCAGGGTATCCAACGCTTTTTTGTGGGGCTGATGAAGTGTGTGTGCAGGCTTTTTTGAAGAGGAGAATAACGTTTGATGAAATACCGTTAATTATAGAAAGAGTTCTGGAGAGGAACATCCCCGGCCCGCGGAATGTTGAAGAAGTGAAAAAGGTGTATCGTCTGGGAATGAAAATTGCCGAGGATTTGATTACCGAGAGGAGTATTTCAGGATGATCACCATTCTGGCTTTCATATTTGTCATCAGTCTTCTCATTCTGGTCCATGAGTTTGGCCATTTCATCATGGCGCGACTTTTCCGAGTCAAAGTTCTCAGTTTTGCTCTGGGTTATGGACCGAAAATATGGGCTACCCGTCGGGGTGATACCGAATTTTCTATTCGGATTCTGCCTCTTGGTGGATATGTCCGGATGGCGGGGATGGAAGGAAATCCTATCGAGGGATATGAAGAAATTGAAGTTTCCCCTGATGAACGGTTTGACCGAAAACCGCTCTGGCAGAGAAGTCTCATTGTGGTGGCGGGACCGATGATGAATTTCTTGCTCACCGTTTTTCTGGTCTCGCTCGTTTTTGGTATTGCCGGTGCCCCCACCGGGAACCTCTTGGTCTCAGAGGTAATCCCAGGTGGTCCCGCAGAAAGAGCGGGTATTCAGAAAAACGATGTTCTCATCGCTATCAATGGAAAACCTATTAAAGATCTCGAGGAAGCCGTAAAGATTATCTCCTCGAGCGGTGGTAAAACCATTACCGTTACTGTTCGGAGAGACACTCAAGAACTCAATTTCAATGTGACGCCAGAATGGAACGAAGCGGAGCAGCGGGCCCTGATTAAAGTAGTTTTTGGACGAGAAAATCAGAAGCTCAACCCTTTTCAGGCACTCTTTCGGGGAACGCAAACTGCTGTTAACTGGTTTGTACTGAGTGTGGTGGGGCTTTTATACACAATACTCGGGAAAATCCCTTTTGAAGCTACTGGACCGCTGGGTATCGCTCAGATGGCTGGCCAGGCAGCGAGTTTTGGTTTTTTGAACTTGCTCCTTTTTGCGGCGGTAATCAGCGTCTTTCTTTCGATTTTTAACCTCA
>JABUEZ010000167.1 GCA_013314795.1 Candidatus Profundicultor aquiphilus
CTTGACCTAGGGTTTTTATCTCTAACTTCCCATTCTCCACATAGAAAAATATGCTTCGCCCCCGGCTTCCACCAGTATCCTCACCCTGAAGAGGAATCTTTAACTCCTTTAACATCTTTTTTACCGCTTCAACGTTACGCTGGCCAATATCAAAAAGAGAGTCCGAACCCGAAAACATTTTTGCTCCCCCAGAAATCTTGGCCAGAAGATTTTTGGGCCTTGCACCAGCTTTTTCCAGTTCCTTTAATAGGGCTGGAAATGCCGTATCGGCAAACTTAAAGGGATTCTGCTGACCGGGAATTCGCTCCGGAAGGAGAATGTGAACCATCCCGGCCACACCCTTCAATTCGTCATAAAGACAAAGTCCAACACAGGAACCCAATCCCAGAATGCACAATACTTCTTCCGGATCCTTACTCACCACACATTCAGCCATTCCCACATTTCTTTTCTTATACATCGCCCACAACCCCTATGGCCCGCAAAATAATCTCCAGAGACCCTGTATCCGGAATCAGCATGAAATAGCCTTTAATTTTATCCTCCTCTTCTACAAACTCGGTCTCGATAAGCAGTGCATAATCACCCCGCTTGGAGATCTCGATCAGCACCACATCCACAATAGCACCAGCCATATCCACGGCAATCGCCGGCACAGAGTGGTTTAAATCAAGCCCGGTGAAATCAGCCAAAGCGGCAAGATACGAAGAGGAAAGGATATTCCCGATTTCTCCCATGGCCGAGGAAGCGATTTCATCCATTTCCAAAATCTGTTCCCGCCTGGGAGTAAGTTCCCCCAAAAGAATGCGCATGATTTTCAGCGCATCGTCGATGGTCATGACAAAAAGGATGTGTCCGGTCACCGCTCCAAACATACTGAGATAAACCCCCAGGACTTCCTGCTCGGGACCACCCAGCCAGTCCGGAACTTCTTTCAAGGGGATAAGGCGCACCAGAGGAACATTCATAACAACCCTCTTCCCAACCATTTTGGAGAGAGCGGTTGCTGCATTCCCTGCCCCAATATTGCCAATTTCTCGTAAGGCGTCAAGCTGTATTTCATTTAACTCTTCAAAAGAGAGCGCCATTGTTCACCTCCTACTCTTTCCGGTAAAAAAATGGGAGGACATATCGTAAACCAAAAGAGGATGGATCCGGAATCCGCTCTGTACTCCCAATCCATAAATACCCACCCTTTTTCAACGCCTGACTCATCCTGGCAAAAGCAATCTTTTTAGCTTCCTCTTCAAAATAAATCACGACATTCCGACAGACCACAAGGTCAAACGTCTCTTTAATTTCATCCCTCAAAAGGTCGTGTTTGGCAAAAACAATTCGTCTCTTGAGGTGAGAAACCACGGCAAAATTTCCATTCTGCCTTACAAAATATTTATCCAGGTACTCTGGAGGAATACTATGAAAATACGCTTCAGAGTAAACACCTTCCCTGGCCTGGCTCAGAGCATCTTCATCAATATCAGTTGCCCATATATGGTATAGCTTTTTCCGCTCGAATTCTTCAAGAACAATGGCAATGGAATACGGCTCACTTCCCACGGAACATCCTGCGCTCCAGATTTTGAGAATGGGGCCGGAAGTAGCGGCGATTTCCGGCAGGACTTTGGCCTGGAGATCCTCAAAACGTTCCGGGTTACGGAAAAACTCGGAAACATTGATAGCGAAACGATTTTTAAAATCTTCCAAAACTCTGGGATCCTTGTCCAGCAAGAGCGCGTACTCCTTCACATCCTGAGTACCAGCCCTGAGCATGATAAATTGCAGGCGTCTCTGGAGCTGTGTTTCCTTATAAAAGGAGAGATCAATGCCCGTTTTCCGCAATACAACCTCCCGCAAATAGCGAATGTCTTCCTTTTCCATCAGCGTTCCCTCTCGGCAAAATGCTGATTGGTATCCCATTCCACAATCGCTTCTCCAATTTCTTCCAAGGGAAGCACCAGGTTGGCCAACCCCTCTTCAATCACGGCTCGGGGCATACCAAAAATCAGGGAACTCGCTTCGTCCTGAGCAATAACCATCCCCCCCTCCTGGCGCACCAGCCGACATCCCTCCATGGCGTCTTTCCCCATACCGGTAAGCACAACCACCAGAATATTTTTCCCAAATATTTTCACTGCCGAAAACAGTGAAACATCTGCACAGGGCTTTAAGCCTTTAACCGGAGGATCATCGCTGAGTACCACCTTTTTATCCCTGTCCATCAGAAGGTGCTTACCACCTGGTGCCATAATACCTTTGTTGACCACAAGGCGCTCACCCTCTTCCGCTTCTTTGATGGGCAACGAAGCCATTTCACTCAATCGTTCGGCAAGGCTTTTCGTAAAACCACTGGGCATATGCTGCACAAAAATCATTCCGCTATTTTTCAAAGGACTCAAATTTCTAACCAGGGTTTGTAAAGCTTTGGGACCCCCGGTTGAGGATGCAACCAATATCAGTCGCTCACATTCCCGTCTTTCTTCCTTTTTAGCAATACTTTTTTTCGCCGCTTTATTTCCCGCTATGTACCTTTTGAGCCGCTCAAGAGAAACCTGGCTGGCTGACTTAACTTTCTGAAGGATCTCGTCCTTTTTCCTTTCGATATCCAGAGAAATACTCCCCGAAGGCTTGGAGATGAAATCAAGGGCTCCTTTTTCCAGGGCAAGAACGGTAGTTTCGCTCCCCACCTGGGTAAGCGCACTGAGCATGACCACACGCTCAGGTCTCCGCTGAAGCGCTTCCTCCAAAAATCGCAGACCATTCATACGGGGCATCTCGACATCAAGGAGAATGACATCAGGGGTAACCGATTGAAGCTTTTCGAGAGCTTCCACGCCATCACCACATTTAGCAACCACTTCAATCTCGGGGTCACTTTCCAAAATATCGCCAACCATTTTGCGCATAAAACTGGAATCGTCGACGAGCATCACTCGAATTTTCTTCATCGTTTTAAAAGTCCTTTCTTTCTCAATTCAACCTGTTGTTTAAAAATGTATCTGACAATTTCTTCGCGATCCTTATCGGAAATGGTGGTAAAACGAAATCCATAAAGATGTGGTTCATCTTTGCGCACCACTTCAGCTTTCCCAACTATTTCTCCCCCATTCATGTGAAGGCAGAAAAAAACTTCCTCTTGAACCTCGAGAAAGTTCTTCTTATCATCGAGATGCACCAGCATTCCACCACCACTCACATTCTTGGTCGTCGCCTCCAGAGTTTTATCGCCCTTTTTTAATACAACCGGCAAGGCAACATTAAACCGCACATACTCTCTCCGTTGCTTACGGACTACTTCCTGCGGCATATTCAAAATAAGATATGCGATATTACCCTTTTTGACCCGATTTTTTACCCGGCACCGAAAATAAAAGACCTCGTTATCCCCCACCAGATACACTTCCATTTCTTCTCCAACGCTTACTGGCACCAGAACCCCCTTCTCCTGGGGTGTGGCAATCCACAATTCGTGCTGGTCAACTGCCTCTATGCGACTGGAATAGTAAATGGTTTTTTCCTGGCCCTCTTCGTCTTTCTTTTTGATTCCTATACTCAACCGGCGATTCACTCTGAAAATCCGGTCCTTTTCCATTCTCGTCAACCACCCTTTACCGCTCCTTCAACCTTCAACTCTACTTCCCGAGGCACTTCTTCCATGGCCAGAACTACCAACTGAGGAATGTACCCCACCAGGAGATTGCGCAAATTCCTCCTTATTTTACCAGGAACCACCAAAACCGGAAAATGTCCCAAACTGACCATTTTCTCCACATTGCTACTCAACTTATTGAGAATCGTCCGGAAAACTTGAGGATCAAGGTTTTCCTCTCGAGCAAAAACCTGTTGAAAGTAATGTTCCAGAGTGGTATCCAGCGTTAAAGCGTGAAGGCGACCATCTTCAGCAAGATACTGCTTACAGATGGCTCGGCCCAACTTTCTCCGTACCATTTCCGTCAATTCTTCAATGTTCTTCACCTGGTGAACTGAATCAGCCAACGCTTCCAAGATCAAAGGAAGATCTTTAATGGGAACATTCTCCATTAAAAGATTTTGGAGGACCTTCTGGATTTCACCAATCGACATGGCCTGGGGAATGAGTTCTTCCACCACGGCCTGGTCGGTCTTCTTGACCTGATCGATGAGAAGCTGAACCTCTTGTCTCGTGAGGAGCTCAGCAGCGTGCGATTTAACTACTTCGGAGAGATGCGTCACAAGGACAGACTCGGCGTCAATCAGAGTGAATCCGGCAATCTCAGCATTTTCCTTCTGCTTTTCATTCACCCAGTACGCTGGAAGATTGAAAGCTGGCTCTCGAGTGGCTATGCCCTCGATGGGAGCACCTTCACCTTGAGGATGGATGGCCAGATAATGGTGGGGTAAAATTTCACCCCTGGCAACATCAATCCCCCGAATTTTCACCACATACTCGTTGGGACGTAAACGCAGATTATCCCGAACTCGAATGGGAGGCACCACCAAACCTTTTTCCCGGGCCAAATTAATTCGCATCTGAGTAATCCGCTCTAAAAGTGCTCCACCCTCTTTCACATCAAAGAGATGTACAAGACCATAGCCAATTTCCAGTTCCACCGGGTTAACTTCGATAAGACGGGCAATCTCCTCAGGAGTCTTCGGCAATTCTTCCTTCGGCGCCTCGACTTCAGGTTTCGTTTCCACTTTCTTTTCCCGCCTCATATAGGCAAAAGCTCCAGCTGCAAGGCTTAAAAGCATAAATGGGATTTTGGGAAGTCCGGGAATCATGCCCAGGAATAGAAGAAGCAAAGCCGTGAGTAGTACCGCCCGCGGCACCTGCGTTAACTCCCGAGAAACATCCTGACCCAGGTTCTCTTCGCTGGCAGCCCTCGTGACAATAAGCCCACTGGCTGTAGAAATGAGCAAGGCTGGAATCTGAGCCACTAACCCATCACCAACCGTGAGCAGAGCATAGGTCTGGAGCGCCTCCTGAACGTTCAACCCCCTCTGCATTGCTCCAACCACAATACCACCCAAAAAATTGATCATGGTGATAATGAGACCGGCAATTGCATCCCCCCGGACAAATTTGCTGGCTCCAT
>JABUEZ010000168.1 GCA_013314795.1 Candidatus Profundicultor aquiphilus
ACGGGAAGAGGGCGGGAGATTGTGGAGCACGATCTTTCCCCCGAAGAGCGGGAAGAGATGCTTAATATTCTCTATGATTGCCTGATGGAAAAGAAAATTGCTGTCTTCAGTACCAGCCCCCAGTTTGGGCGAAAATGTCTGGAGAACGATGCTCAGGGAGTGGTGATTACCGGGCATTATTCTGTTTCGGAAGGGGCTCTTGCTCGGGTAGCGGCGGAGTATGTGGGAGGATGTGGCGCAGCTCGAGCGTACTGTGCGATTCAGCCCGATGGCACAGTGACTCCCTGTGTGTTCATGCCGATTCCCGTTGGTTCTCTCAGGGAGGAAACCTTCGAAGCGATCTGGAACGAGTCTTTGGTCATGCAGGAACTGCGCGATCGAGAACGATACAAACCCCATTGTGGAGTTTGTGAGTACCGTTCAGTGTGTGGAGGATGTCGGGCCAGAGCCTATGCCTACTTTTCCGACTATCTCGGCCCTGATCCAGGATGCAAATGGAATCGGAAACCCTGGGACATCTATCGAGAGAAAAGTGACCGATTTCGTCCCACCGGAATCGCCGTTTGAAGTTTCCGAAAGAACAAGTTTATGCCATAATTAGAGAAAGCCGTTGGTAAGGAGGTAAAGGATGGAGAAGAGTTTTTACATCACCACGCCCATTTATTACGTTAACGATGTGCCCCACATTGGTCATGCGTATACCACCTGTGCGGCAGATATTCTGGCCCGGTTTCATCGCCTCTTGGGAGAGCGGGTTCTTTTTTCTACCGGGACAGATGAACATGGACAGAAGATCGAAAAGGCTGCCCAGGAAGCAGGGTTATCGCCCCAGGAGCTTGTCGATAAAGTGGTTGTCCGTTTCCAGGAGCTCTGGAAGACCATGCATATTGAGCACGATGTTTTCATCCGTACCACCTCAGAAGAACACGAGAAGGTGGTGCAGGATTTTTTTCTCCTTCTGCAGAGAAAGGGATACATTTACAAAGGGGAGTATGAGGGGTGGTACTGTGTTCCCTGTGAAACTTTCTGGCCGGAAAGCCAGCTCGATGAGCGACTGGTCTGTCCAGACTGTGGCCGGCCATTGCAAAAGCTGAAAGAAGAGAGTTACTTTTTTGCGCTTTCTCGCTTTACTGAACCACTCCTTCGCTATCTTGAAGAACATCCTGACTTCGTCATGCCCGAGAGTCGCTACAATGAAATTTACAGTTTCGTCCGGGGAGGTCTCAAAGACCAGAGTATTTCTCGAGCAGGCCTCAAGTGGGGTATACAGGTTCCCGGGGATCCCGATCATACGTTTTATGTCTGGTTTGATGCGCTGATAAACTACATCACGGTGGCAGGCTTTGGCCGCGATGAGGCGCAATTTTCCACCTTCTGGCCCTGGGCATATCACCTGGTGGGGAAAGATATTCTCCGTTTTCATGCTGTCCTCTGGCCGGGGATGCTTTTGGGAGCAGAGTTGCCCCTTCCCCGACGGATTTTTGCTCATGGATGGTGGACTGTAGAAGGCGAAAAAATGTCCAAGTCCAAAGGCAACGTGGTTGATCCCTACCGGATGATTGCCCAGTATGGCGTGGATCGTTTCCGCTATTTTTTGATGCGGGAAGTGAGTTTCGGCCTGGATGGTGATTTTTCGGAAAAAGCGCTGGTAGAAAGATCTAACGCAGACCTCTCGGACAATTTTGGAAACATGGTCCACCGGACTTTAAACATGGTCTTTAAGTATCGAGATGGAGTTGTGAAGAAGCCCGGTGCTTATGAGGACCTGGAATGGGAAGAGTTGTTGCAGGATGTGAAAGAAAAATTTTTCCTCTCCATGGAGCGCTTTGCCTTTGCACAGGCTCTTGAAAATGTATGGCGCCTCATCCATTTTGCAAACCGCTACATTGACCAGAAAGCCCCCTGGAGGATGTTTAAAGAAGGAAATGAAGACCTGGATCAGGTTCTTTATCGTTTGCTCGACTGTAGCCGAATCGTCGCCGTGTTTATTTCTCCCTTCATGCCCTCGACAGCCGCAAAGCTGTGGAGTCTTATTGGTATGGGGGAGCAGTTTGAATTTTCCCCAAAAATTGCGGAATTAGAATGGGGCAGAGGTCCGGAACATTACCGCGTGAAACATCCTGAGCCCCTCTTTCCGCGCCTTACTTAGAAAGGAGTGATCATATGAGTTCTTCATTCATTAATCTGGAAGAGTTTCAAAAGCTTGAGCTTCGGGTCGGCGAAATTGTACAGGTAGAGAGGGTAGAGGGCACAAGAGCCCTTCTGGCCTTGCGGGTAAACCTGGGAGACGAGGAAAGAACCCTTGTGGCTGGTCTTGCCCCGTATTATCGACCGGAGGAAATGCTGGGGAAAAAAGTGGTGGTGCTTGCCAATCTTGAACCGGCCACCATCAGGGGCATACAGTCGGAAGGGATGCTCCTTGCCGCTGACGATGGAAAAGGAGGGGTGAGTCTTCTCACTGTAGACCGGGACATTGCTCCAGGAAGTAAGATCCGATGAGTTTCTGGGTTGATGTCCACGCCCATCTCGATGACGATGCTTTTCGGTTTGATTGCGAAGAGGTTATCGAGCGTGCCGAGGGGATGGGCATTGGAACGATTATCAGTGCAGGTGTTTCCATTTCTTCTTCCCGGAGGGTTCTGGAGATTGCCCGGCGTTATCCTTCAGTCTACGCTGCCCTGGGTATTCACCCTCAGGAGGTGAAGAGCGAAGAAATTGATTTTTCCGAACTCGAGCGCCTCATTGGTTCTCCTAAAGTTGTTGCTGTGGGAGAAGTGGGGCTCGATTATTACTGGGACAGAACACACGAAAGAGAACAGGAGGAGGTTTTCATCGCCCAGATCGAAATTGCCGAGCGAAACGACCTCCCACTTATTGTCCATTCCCGGGCTGCCGAAAGAAGGGTGCTGGAGATTTTAGCGGAGCGAGTGCATCATATCCCCGTGGTCTGGCACTGTTTTTCCGGCGATGTTTCCCTCCTGCAGGAAGTCCTCCTTCACGGCTTTTACCTTTCGGTGAATGGTATTGTGACCTACCCAAAAGCAACAACCCTTCGCCGAAGTCTTGCGGTGGTTCCCCGGGAACGAATTTTTCTTGAAACTGATGCTCCTTACCTTTCTCCTCAGGGGAAAAGGGGGAAGCGGAACGAACCGGCCTTCCTCTTTGAGGTAGCGCGTTTTCTTGCGGAGTTCTGGAATATCGATATTCAGGTTCTCCGGGAACAGCTCTGGCAGAATTTTCAGAAAGTTTTTGGAAAAAGAGTGGATGCGAAAATTGGCAGGCAGGAATTGAGTAAAAGAGAGAGGGGTTATACAATATAAGTCAGGAAAAGAGGGATTGGAATACCGATGATGAAGATGAAGGTTCAGGGATTGATGTTTGACCAGAAAAACGCCATGGCGGTGGTTGTTCTGGTCGATGAAGAGGAAAAAAGGAGCCTTCCCATCTGGATTGGGATTTTTGAGGCTCAGGCAATTTTACTTGGCCTGCAGGGGGTACAAACACCTCGGCCACTGACGCATGATCTTCTGGCTTCGGTGATCCGCAACATGGGGGGAGAGCTGGATCGGGTGGTGATCACCCAGGTTGTGGATAATACTTTCTACGCCCTTTTGTATCTCAAAGTTGGAGATAAAGAAATCACCATCGATGCTCGCCCGAGTGACGGTATTGCGCTGTCTTTACGCATGGGGGCTCCAGTTTACATTTCTGAGGAAGTGCGCAGTTCCACCACGGTTGCCATGGGCGAAATTGATGACAAAGAAATCGAAGAATTTGGCCAGTTTCTGGAAAAACTCAAGCCAGACGATTTGAAGAAGTACCTGGGGTATGAAAAGTAACATTTACATTGGTGTTATCGGCCAGAGCGTCTACGAAGAGCGGATATGTCGGCTTGCTTATGAAGCTGGTCGAGAAATTGCTCGGCGGGGAGCGATTCTTGTCTGCGGAGGTCTTGGAGGAGTCATGGAAGCGGCCTGCCGGGGTGCAAAGGAGGAGGGTGGGTTGACCATCGGAATTCTTCCAGGTTCTTCTGGCGAAGACGCTAACCCCTTTGTTGACATTGCCATTGCTACCGGTCTTGGAGAAGCCAGAAACCTTATTATCGTCAACACGGCTTCAGCGCTCATCGCCTGTGGAGGACAGGCGGGGACCTTAAGCGAAATTGCTTTTGCCTTGCGGGCGGGAAAGATCCTGGCAGGCCTTGAAACCTGGAAAGTATGTGACCACCGAGGACGAGAAGATTTTTTTCCTCATTTTGAAAGGCCAGACCAGGCAGTAGAGTTTATCTTCAAAAATTTGTCGGGAAGAGGACAATGAACAATCTTCAAGAAGGACAGATACGGATTCGTGTCTCGACACTGCTTGAAGTGGTTGGGAAAGCAGTCCTGGAAGTGGAGGGAGTAAAGAGCAACTTCGAGCACCTTTTACGGCAGACAAAAGTCTTCATCAACGGGGAAGGCCAGTCAGTTCACGAGAAGATTCCTTTGGAGGGGAAAGGAATTACTGTAACTATAGCTTTGAAGCTTGCCGAAAGTTCTTCTTTTATTGCCGTTGCTCGGGAAGTACAGAAAAGGGTATGGGAGACAGTACGGCGGGAGTTGGGATTATCTCTTGATAAGGTGAATATCGAGGTGAATGAAATAGAGTGGTTTTAAAGGGGGAGTGGGTTTGTACAATCCTGAAGGTCTCTGCCAGGTATGTCGCCATTGTGATCCAGAGCTAAAAAAGAAAGGGATTTATCGGTGCCTTCTGGGAGAACAGAAGGAAAGAAAAGAACCGGTTGATCGGTGCGATTATTTCTTCCCGGATCACCTTGGCGAGACTAAAGAAAATTAAGATTGGTTGAATTTGAACCCGTTTTGTATGGTCCCAAGAGGTGGGCATCGAAGAGGGTGGGGGCAGCATTTTTTAGTTGATGCAAAAATTCGAGAGCGAATTGCGGAAGAGGCAGAACTTTCTCCTCGGGATGTAGTGGTAGAGATTGGAGTTGGGGAAGGGTTCCTCACCGAGATA
>JABUEZ010000169.1 GCA_013314795.1 Candidatus Profundicultor aquiphilus
CCTTCAGTCCTTTTACTGGACCCATCAAGGACCGTAAAGGAAATCTGCGGGTTCCGGCAGGAGTTCGGTTACCGCTTAATGAACTCATTACCATGGAATGGGCCGTAGAAGGGGTTGTGGGTCTCTGGCCTGGTGAACCAGAATAAAAAGTAGGTAAGGGGGCCCTAGGCCCCCTTCCAGAAAGGACAGGGTATGTTTGAAAAATACTGGGAGTTTCTGAAAGAAGTTTTTGCCGAAGATCCCAAAATGATTCCCCACACCGAGGACGTCTTTCGTTTTGCCGAGATGATTGCCCAGGACCTTGGTATCCAGGGGAAAGAAAGAAGGATTATTGCACTTTCTGCTCTACTTCACGATGTGGGCATTGTAGAAGCATTTCGCAAGCACGGTTCGCGAGAGGGGAAGTACCAGCATATCGAGGGACCACCACTCGCGCGATTCATTATGAAACAGGAGAAGGAGGAAGAAGAGGTGATTGATCGGGTCGCCTTCCTGGTGGGCCATCACCACGACTTTGCCTCCGTGGATGGACTCGATTTTCAGATTCTCATCGAGGCGGATATGCTGGTGAATCTCGCCGATGAGAAATGGAGTCGAGAGAAACTCGCGCAATTCATTCAGGATTTTTTCAAAACCCGGAAGGGGCGGGAACTGGCAGAGGAGAAGTATTTATGTTCCGGCACGATGTAATTGCTAAAGGAGGGTGAGGGTATTGAAGGGAGTTATTCTGGCCGGGGGAACGGGGAAAAAATTGAGGAATACAAAAAGCTCATCACCTTTGTTCCGGACCGCCCGGGTCATGACCGGCGTTATGCATTGAGCAGTGCGAAACTCATGCAAGAACTCGGATGGAAACCAAAGTGGCCGTTTGCCGATGCCCTGCGCCATACGGTGAGGTGGTACATTACACGCCATGGGTAAATTCCAATTCACCGTGATTCCCATTGAAGGGTTGGTATTGATAGAACCCACCGTCTTCGAGGACGAGCGGGGTTTTTTCATGGAAACCTACAGTTTTCAGGACTTCAAAGTGGCGGGTCTTGATGTCGCCTTTGTCCAGGATAATCACTCTTTTTCCCGCAAAGGGGTCCTGCGGGGGCTTCATTTTCAGAAAAAATATCCCCAGGGAAAACTCATCCGGGTAGTTCGAGGGCAAATTTTCGACGTGGCCGTGGATATTCGGCGCAATTCGCCCACCTTTGGCAGGTGGTACGGGGTGGAACTCTCGGCCGAAAACCGCCGGCAGTTCTATATCTCCCCTGGATTTGCCCATGGGTTTTTGGCCTTGTCCGATGCCGAAGTCCTCTATAAGGTTACCGAATACTATCACCCCGGCAATGAAGGGGGCATCATCTGGAACGACCCCGACATCGGGATTCCATGGCCGATTGAAACCGAACCCCTCCTTTCCCCGAAGGACCGAAGCTGGGGATTGTTGCGCGATCTCGATGCCGGAACTCCCTGAAGTCGAAGTGGTGCGGCGGTCCATTGCACCGTACCTTGAAGGAACAACTGTCCTGGAAGTGTTTGACATAGGGAGTCGTTTTGCCCTTCCGTCCCTTTCAGGGCGAGCGATCAAACGGGTTTTCCGCCACGGCAAGTGTCTTTTTTTCGAATTTTTCGAAAACGATGCCCTCTTCGTTCACCTGGGAATGACCGGAAAATTTCTGCTCAGCGAAACTCGGATATCCTTCCCCCATCAACACCTCATATTTTACCTTTCTTCAGGGGTATTCCTCTCTTTCTGCGACCAGCGCAAATTTGGAAAAATAAAGTATCTAACCCGAAAGGAGAAGGAAAATTTTCTCGCCACTCTTGGAATTGACCCCTTCTCCCCGGCCTATACTTTTGAACGTGTCGGTGCGCTCCTTTCGGGAAAACGGCGTATCAAGGATTTCCTCCTCGACCAGCACAAAATTGCCGGTATCGGCAATATCTACGCCAGCGAAATCCTCTTTCGGAGTGGCATCCACCCGGAAAGGAAACTTCTGACCCTCACCGGTACCGAAAAAGGGAACCTTTTTCTCGCCATTCCTGCGGTTCTTGACGAAGCTATCCGCTGTCAGGGAACCACTATCCGGGATTTTGCTCAGGCTAATGGCGAAAAAGGCTCCTTTCAGGATTGCCTTGCAGTCTATGGACGGGAAGGAGAACCCTGTCTGCGCTGCGGTACACCAATTGCTCGGAAGGTCATCGGCTCTCGCAGTACCTATTTTTGCCCGCATTGCCAGAAGTAGGGTTAACGAAATCCTGCTTATAAATCGATTTCTGCAAAGACCAGACTTCTGATTTCATCTTGGGTGAGTGCATGTAGTGTGCTGGTTCTCAGAAGATATTCTCTCATGATGGCGATTTCAATCCCTCGTTGGTAGGGAATTTTATCGCCAATTTAAGGAGAAAACGGGAGATATTTCCAAGATCATTCCAGGGAGTACCTTCACTGCCTTATTGTAAGGGACTGATTTTGAATTCCCTTTTGAGGGAGAGTGGCAGAAACTTTTTAAAGGTTTTTCTTCCTGTAAAGTTTTGTTCTGTGGCGCCGATATTTTAGAGTGAGGTGATGCATTTGGCAATCAGGGTAACCGGAAAAGCGCAGGGTAATGTAGATCCTTTGGATTTAGTGCAGGAAGGGGAACGGCGTATTGCGGATGATCTTTCCAGTGCAGAAGGGCTCTTTTTGCAGGCTTCGCACTTTGACCGGAATTTGCCACAGGCTTATAACGGCCTGGGGGTTGTTGCCTTCAAAAGGCAGAATTTCAAAGAAGCAGAGAAACATTTTAAAGAAGCAGTGCGTCTCAGAGGGAATTATGCTGAAGCATGGAACAATCTGGGAGCAGTCTATATCAAACGAGGAAAATATTCCGAAGCCAAGCTTGCGCTGGAAAAGGCATTGTCTTTGAATCCTGACCTCAAGGATGCTCGGGACAATCTCTGGTGGTTGGTGGAAAATATTTTTGGTTTTCATAACGAGTCCCTGCCTACCGTGAGCCTTTGCATGATTGTCAAAAATGAGGAAGAAAATCTTCCCCGAGCACTTTCTTCTGTGGCATCTTTAGTAGATGAAATCATCGTTGTTGATACCGGCTCAACTGATAGGACTCGGGAGATAGCCCGATCCTTTGGTGCACGCGTTTACGATTTTGCCTGGCGGGATGATTTTGCCGCGGCGCGTAACGAGTCTTTGCGTCACGCTACTGGAGAGTGGATTCTGGTGCTGGATGCCGATGACGAAGTGGAAAAAGAGGGTTTCCAGAAATTGCGGTTGTTTCTGAAATATACTGATTGCTGGGGCTTGATGCTTCCTATCCGTAGCCCCCTTGACGAGCTGGGTCATAATGTGATGACCAATTACCTTACAAGAATTTTTCGGAACCATCCTGAAGTTCGCTTTCGGCGGAGGATTCATGAAGAAGTCGAAACTTCCCTGGTTTTGCTGGGGAAAAAAGTTGGTCGCTTTGATGAAGTGTCAATTCGCCATCATGGGTATCGAAAGGGTACCGAAGTCAACAAAAAAGTTCAGGAACGCAATTATCGCATCTTATTGCAGGAACTCAGGGAAAATCCCTCCGATGTTGGTGTCTTGAGTTATCTGGGGAGAACTCATTTTTTGCGTGGTGAAATGAAAATCGCCAAGGCCATTCTGGAAAAAACGTTGCGCAAGTCTTCTTCCTTTAACTTTGCGGTGCTGAGTGCCTGCCTTGACCTGGGATGGATTTACCATCTGGAAGGGGACTCGGGGAGAGCACTGGAATACTTTAATTATGTGAAAGAACGAGAACCAAATCTGCCTGACGTGTACTATCTGATTGGAAAAGTGTATCAGGAAAAAGGGGATTACCTCCAGGCTCTACAATCCTTTGAAAAAGTTCTGACCGTTGATGCTCGCCTGTGTGGTTCACTGATGGTCTTTTTCAAGGTTGACATGGAGGACCTTTACCTGAGGTTGACGGAATGCGCGTCGCTCGTGGGTGATCGGGCAAAAGCTAAAGAGTACAGCAAAAAACTCGAGCAGTATTCCTCGGCTGGACTTTTCAACAACCTGGGGGTGGCGATGATTGATAAGGGACTGTGGGATGAAGCAGAAGAGTACTTTCGAAAAGCCCTTTCTCTTGATCCAAGGCAACCTCAGGCTCGGGGAAACCTTTTACAGCTCCTTTTTGAGAGAGGAAAGGTAAAAGAAGCACAGGAATGCCTCAGAGAGATGGAAAAAGTTTTGGTGAAATCATGAAGTTTTTGTAAAGTTTTTGGTCTCTTGGCCGATTATATATAGTAGGAAGGAAAAAGGGGGTGATTAGAGAGCGGTAAAAGTGATGACATGAATGGTTAAGGGTATTTGGGTGGTCTCTGTGTGGTGGAAAAGTGAAAGTTGGTGAATCAAACGGCATGGAAGCCGAGAATAACAACCTTAGGGAGGAGGTATGAATCATGGGTCTTCGGATTAATCAGAACATCACAGCGTTGAATGCTCACCGTAACCTGGTGGGTACTGACAGTGCGCTTTCGAAATCTCTGGAACGTTTGTCTTCGGGTCTCCGGATTAACCGGGCGGCCGATGATGCCGCAGGTCTGGCGATTTCGGAGAAAATGAGAACGCAGATTAAAGGGCTTGCTCAGGCAGCGCGAAACGCTCAGGATGCCATCTCCCTCATTCAAACTGCAGAGGGAGCCTTGAACGAGACGCACTCTATTTTGCAGAGGATGCGCCAGTTAGCGGTCCAGGCGGCAAACGATACCCTGACTGCTGAAGACCGCCAGCAAATCCAGCAGGAAATCGACCAGTTAATCCAGGAACTGGATCGGATCGGTAATACCACCGAATTTAACACCAAGAAACTTCTGAACGGTCGAGCTGGTTATCGAGTGAGTGCAAAAGGCGGTACCGCAGTTGCTGCAACTGTAACTATTGGTACAACTGCTTATGGTGGGGGTAGTAGTATTAGTGACACAGATCTTGAAAAAGTAGTAACCAATCTTACTCCGGGAACCAATACCAAAGCCGGAGTATA
>JABUEZ010000170.1 GCA_013314795.1 Candidatus Profundicultor aquiphilus
CTGGAACAATACGACGCCATCGTGGTTTTCGATGCCGATAACCTTGCCCATCCTGATTTCCTGACAAAAATGAACGACTATCTTGCCGCACACCCTGAGGCTGAAGCCGTTCAGGGCTACCTTGATACCAAGAATTCTCACGATTCCTGGCTCACCCGAGCGTATGCTCTGGCTTACTGGTATACCAATCGTTTCTGGCAATTAGCCCGAATGAACTGGGGGTTGTCGGCCACCCTGGGAGGAACGGGACTGGTAATCCGGACTTCCTGTATCAAACGATTAGGGTGGAATCTGAAAAGCCTTACCGAGGATCTCGAATTCAGTACAAAGCTTGTTCTGGAAGGCGGAAAAGTCCACTGGAATGAGTGGGCCATTACGTATGACGAAAAACCCCTTTTCTATCGTTACAGCCACCGTCAACGCATGAGATGGATGCAGGGACATTACTTTGTGGCCTGGCACTATGGACCAAAACTCCTTTTGCGGTTCATCATTACCCTTAAAATTCAATACCTGGATTACTTCCTTTACCTTCTCAATCCTCTTCTCATTGCCTTAAGTTCTGCGCTGGCCTTCATCCACCTGGGGCGCTTTGCTTTCGGTGTTATCCCTCAGCAACCTTCTTTTTGGTACTTCTGGCTTGCTCTCATCTTTGTCCAGAATACCTATCAGATCATTATTGGACCATCCCTCCGGGAAGGAAGGTTAACCCTCCGATATCTCCCTTACCTTTTCTTCTACATCTGGTACGGCCTTACCTGGCTTCCGGTTATCTTTTACTCGCTCTTCTTTTCCCGGAATCAGAAAACCTGGATACGAACCGAGCACGTCCGGAATTTGAAAGTGGTTGAAGTCTTGGGAAAAACGGGCAAATAACTTCACTAACCAAAAACGATACAAGCTACCCAGAGGTAGCTTGTATCGTCATCCTTTCACTGCTCCCATGGTGAGACCGCGCACGATGTACTTTTGCACGGTCAACGCGAGAATGGTTGGCGGAATAATGGCGAGAAGCAACCTCGTAGATACATACCAGAACTGGACTCCCTGGGTGTGTTCGGTGCCGGCGATCACCACCGTCATGGGAGAAGCTTTTTTATAGGTGAGGACCAGCGCAAAGAGAAACTCGTTCCAGGCAAAGGCAAAGCAGATAATCACCGTGGCCACTAGAGCCGGAGCCGCTAAAGGTAAAGCGATGCGCACAAAAGACTGCCAGCGCGAACACCCATCGACCCAGGCAGCCTCTTCCAGTTCCACCGGTAGTTCCTTGAACATATCCCGCATGATGAGCACTGCAAAGGGCATCACAAAGGTGGTATTCACCAGAATCAGGGCAATTTGAGTATCCAGAAGTTTTAAGGATTTCATGAGCAAAAAGAAAGGAATCACCGTAGCCGCCGGTGGGAGAAAGCGCTGAGAAAGAAACCAGAAAGACATACTTTGGTTTCTCCACTTGGTATACCGGTGTCTGGCCAATCCATACCCAGCCAGAGACCCCAGAAAAACGGCAAGCACCGAAGCACCAACTGCGATGGTGACGCTGTTGAGCAGACCACGGGTAATCTCTGGACCCCTCTGGTTAAACTCGGTCTGCCAGTTATTGAGGGTGGGCTGGAACTGAATCCAGGGGATGCTGGAAAGACGGAAGACGTCCGATGGTTTCTTAAACGAAGTAATCACTGCCCAGTAAAAGGGAGAGATCACCCACAGAACCACAATCACCACCACAATCCACAAGAGAATTTCCACAATCCCGTGTCTCTTTTTCGACATCGCTATATTCCCCTTTACTCGTAGAGCTCTCTGTATCTACGGAAGAAGAGCATACCAATCACCATGGTGATCGCCAGAAGGAAATAAGCCATGGCACTGGCATATCCCAGGTCGAAGTTCCGCAATCCCTGAGTATAAATGTAAAAGGTCAGAGTTCGGGTTGCGGTACCCGGTCCACCACTGGTCAAACTGAAAGGAACATCGAAAACCTTAAATGCATCCACCAGTCGAAGCATCAACACCGTCCCCAGAACCGGGGAAACCAGGGGCAAGGTGATATAGCGAAAGACCGCCCAGCCAGAAGAAGTATCGATAATCGCCGCTTCATAAATTTCATCCGAAATAGACTGTAACCCAGCCAGAAGAATGATGAAAGCAAAAGGAGTCCATTGCCAGACATCCACCATACATATGGCCAAGGTTGCCCACCAGGGATGAGAAAGCCAGGGAACTTTACCCATTCCCAGATATTTCAGCAAAACATTCACCGGACCATTCTCTTCGTAGAACATCATCACCCCGAGATACCCCAGAGCCACAGGAGCGGTAAAGAGGGGCATGGTCAGAAGAGAACGGAAAAACTTGAGACCTCGCATCTTACGGTTGAAAACCAGGGCTAAACCAAGCCCCAGGAACGTAGTTGCCACAACGCTAATCAGTACAAAAATTAAGGTGAAGCGAAGAGTACCCCAGAAGCGATAATCACCAAACATACGAATGTAATTACTCAAGCCAGCAAGACCGGTAATCTTCCCGTACGATACCCGGGATATACTGACCCGGAAGGAATAAACGAGCGGGAAAATGGTGAATACAAAAATCCAGATGATCGCCGGTATCACAAAGACATTTCCTTTTTCTCTTCTCTTCTTCATCGCTCTTTCTCCCCACGAAAACAATAAAAAAGAGGGGGCCAGAAGCCCCCTCTCTAGAGAATTTACTCTGGCTTATATCCGATAGCTTCCTGGTAAATCTTCTTCAACTGGTCCCGACCAAGGCGGTCAATGATGGCGTTCCAGTCTTCAGCAGTCCGGTTCAACGCTTCTTCCGGAGTTACCTGGCCAGTGACAGCTTCAGAGAGATGGATATCCCAGATTTCCCACATTTCCGGAGTTCCAGGAATACGCAGATAGGACTGCTTCAAAGGATACTTGTACCACATCTCTTCGTAAGCACTGACGAACTGTTTGGCATCCTCGGCATCGTACCCGGTGGCCACGTATTCTTCGATGGTTGATTTCCCCGTGGGCTGCAGGAGGTCATAGAGCGTTCCAGGATCCACACCGGTCCAGCCCCAGACAACGTTCCAGTGGTTAATGGTGGGAGTAGCCTGCCAGGAGAGGAAGTAGGCAGCAAGATCCGGATTCTTGGAGAACTTGGAAATCACACCGTGCCAGGAAGCACCAACGGTGTTGGCCACAAAATTCCGCTTCTCCACCCACTGTTTAGTCTCCAGATCATAGTACTTCTCGCTTCCTGGAATTGGAGCTACACCCAGTTTGCCCTTGATGCTCGACTGATCGGGCAACTGAGAGAGCGAACCAACGTCGCCCCAGGAGAAGCAAATAACTGCTTTCCCTCGCAAGAAAGCATCCCAGGCTTCGCCCAAGCTCCAGCCCCACATGGCGGAGGGTCCGGTCTTGGAAAGCTTGAGCAGCATATTGAGGGCTTCCACAAACCCAGGGGTGTTTACCAGAGGTTCCATGGTTTCGGGGTCAAACCAGTACACATTGTGGTAACGGGTGACTTTCTTGGGATCGTCGCCAGGAGCGGGAGAAACCACATATGGAGCAGAAAGGGCCATGAAATGGAAGAAGCCCTGGCCGGCAACTTTCAAGTGCATGGTGATACCGTAATCGGGTTCTCCATCACCATTCCAATCTTTCCCGTGGAAAAATTTGGTGATCTCGTATACTTCTTCCCAGGTCTTGGGAGGAACAGGCATATCCTTGCCAGTTTCCTTCTTGAATTCTTCCTGCCATTTGGGGTCGTTCAGGATGTCCCGACGGTAGTAGAGAACCTGGCCATCATGGTCGTTGTTGAAACCAACCCATTTCCCACCCCAGCTATAGAGTTCCTGAAGTGGTGGAAGAATTGACTCGGGTTCCCATTTGGGCATCCGGGGGTCATTGAGGTATTTATCGCTGGGAATAATCCAGTCATTGGAAATATAGTCACCGTAGAACCAGCTCGGACCAACGATGATGTCATAGGTCCCGGTTCCGGTCATCAAGTCGGTAAAGATCTTTTCCCGCAACTCGGCAAAGGGGATTTCAACGATGTCATAGGTAGCACCGGTCAGTTTTTCAAAGTACGGACGCCAGAAATAAAGCGGTCCAGAGATCGCACCCCGAGGACCAGCCGAATAAACACCAATGGTTAACTTCTGACCTTTCCACGCCGGATCAGGATTACCCTTATCGGCCGCTTCAAAGGCTGCATCCGCAGTCTTAATCTCAAGCTCTGAAGCTCCCTCCTGAGCCCAAACCAAACTGAAACTAAAAAGCAAACCCAAAATTACCAGAACCGACACAATCAAACTCATCTTCCTCATTTTCTTCTAAACCCCCTTCTTTAACCAAGATTTTGAAAACAAAAACGAACTAAAAAACCGTGCACCACATCTTTACTTTCTTTCTGTCACCTCCCTTCTTATCTACCACACCGTATATCCACAGACCTAAATTTTATTATACCATATGTTTCACGAAGTAGGCTTCTCCTCATTGTTGCCTTCTTCTTTCTTTTCTCTTTTCTCCTCAAATCCCCGAAGCAATTCGTTGATTTTCCGCAACTTCTGATCGATCTGGTAATTGACCGTCCCTTCCTCAAAAATACCGTTTACCTTCCTCCCGGCGGGAACACCGGTTAAAATTTCCATTGCTTCATCGACCGAAGAAACGGCATAAATCTCAAACTCGCCTCTCCGAACCGCCTCGACCACTTCTTCACTCAGCATCAGGTGTTGAACATTACTTTTAGGAATAATCACTCCCTGACGCCCAGTAAGTCCCCGAGCCTGGCAAATGCGAAAGAAACCTTCAATCTTTTCATTGACCCCCCCGATGGCCTGCACTTCACCTTTCTGGTTAATGGAACCAGTTACTGATATCCTGACGCAGGGGGATTTCGGCAAGCTCTGAAAGCACCGCACAGGTTTCAGCCAACGACGCACTGTCTCCTTCCACCCCCTCGTAGGACTGTTCAAAGCAG
>JABUEZ010000171.1 GCA_013314795.1 Candidatus Profundicultor aquiphilus
TATTCCCAGGGTCTGCAGGGCTGCGATTGACTCATTTTGCCGACGGTAGCCCAGCTCCACGGCCTTTCTGGTTCTCGTCCAGAAAACCCGGAAGGCGTCACCGTTGGTGACCACCACCACATATACCCTTGCCCCCTGGTGGAGTGCATCGTAGAGTAGACCGCCTGCGCCGAGCACTTCATCGTCACAGTGGGGGGCGACAACCAGGATGGTATCGGAGGGGGAAAACGAGAAGGTGTAGGTTCTCTCGGCATAGGCTTTTTGAAACGAGGAGAATTTCACTTCGCTCCCGCTTTTTTCCCAGAAAAGGTAAAGGAGGATAACGGTGATAATCACACATAGGGTGAATGCTTTGGAGAAGTACCTGGAACGGACCTTTTTCCCCAGTATTGTCCTGTCTCTCATTGACTTTCGTCTCGATCAGTCACGAAAGTGAAACTCTGGGTGATGTGTTCAAAAATGGGCAGGTACCTCTGAAAATGTTTCCGGGAAGAGAGGCAAATAATCCGGTAAAAACCCTGGTTCCGGGTGAAAAGATACAGTCTTCCCTGCATTTCGGTGTTTTCTTCTTCAAAAAGGTAGTCGAACCAGTAGGCGGGGGAATGGTCAATGGTAGTTTCCCCTTCTCCGGTAATGGTGACGTTTGGGAAAACGATGATGTCTTCCCGGACCCGTTCCCGGAACCGATCGAAGGAACCGAAATCTTTATACTCCAGTGTAACTTCAACCTGGGTTTCAGGATTCCAGGCGAGAAAGACGAGATACGGATTGAGGGATTGAGGAGGGTTCTCCACCTCCCAATTTTTGGGGATATCGACACAGAAGCTGGCCAGAGAAGCCCTATAGGTGGTGAATTCCACCGATTTCTCCCGGGCCATCAGCGTCAAAGGATTCCAAAGAAAAAGTATCAAAAATAGCACTACAGACCACCGCTTCATTTTCTCTCTCCTCCCGGGAATATTTTACCATCAGTGGTTTCTTTCTGTATAGGATGATTGCGTAAGACTGGTATAATAGTAAAAAGGGAGGAGTCAAGGTGCCTGCTTTTCGAGTCCTGGTGGCCGATGACGAGCGGTTCATGGCGGAGATGTTGCAGGAAATATTTGAGGAAGAGGGGATGCTGGTTGAGGCAGCCCTGGATGGGAAGCAAGCTTTGGAGAAATTTCACTCCTCCAGTTTTGACCTTGTGCTTCTTGACCTGCGCATGCCCGAAATAAGCGGTATGGATGTCCTCCGGGAAATCAAACAGACCGACCCTGATATCCCGGTGGTGGTGATTACCGCGTATGGGAGCGTGGACAACGCCGTTGAAGCACTGAAGGTGGGTGCGTATGATTTTGTCACCAAACCCTTCAAAATTGAGGAACTGAAAAATATCGTCCATCGGGCTCTGGAACTTGAGCGATTGCGCCGGGAGCGGGACTATCTCCTCGACGAGATTCGGGAGGGATTCTGCTTTGAAGGTGTAATTGGAGAATCTCCCAGAATGCGAGAGATCATGCAGGTCGCACAGCGGGTAGCGAAAACCGATGCCACGGTTTTGATTTATGGGGAAAGTGGTACAGGCAAAGAGCTCCTGGCGCGGTCCATTCACTTTCAAAGCGACCGCCGGGATTGCCCCTTTGTGGTAGTCAACTGTGGGGCCATTACCGAGACGCTTTTGGAAAGTGAACTCTTTGGTCATGAGAAGGGAGCCTTTACCGGTGCTCATGCCCGCAAATTGGGGAAATTTGAGTTGGCTGATGGGGGAAGCATTTTTCTTGACGAAGTGGGCGAAATGAGTCCGGCCATGCAGGTGAAACTCCTGCGGGTTTTGCAGGACCGGACCTTTGAGCGGGTGGGAGGAACCACCCCCATCACGGTGAATGTCCGGGTTATTGCAGCCACTAACCGCGATCTCAAAAAAATGGTCAAAGAAGGCACTTTCCGTGAAGACCTGTACTACCGCCTTAACGTGATTCCTCTGGAACTTCCCCCTCTGCGGGAACGGAAAGAAGACCTTCCGACTCTCTGCGATTTTCTCATTGCCAAACATTGCCGGAGATTGCACAAGAAAATTCAGGGTATTTCGCCCCAGGCCATGCGGGTTTTGAAACGGTATTCCTGGCCTGGGAACATCCGGGAACTGGACAACGTGATCGAGCGGGCCATCATCCTGAGCCAGGATGAAATCCTGGGGGTCGAAGACCTGCAGATTTTCGAAGCCCCCCTTCGGGAAAAATGGAAAACGCTTCAGGAGGTGGAAAGAGAATATATCGAGCGCGTGACAGAATATACCAATGGCGACCTGGAGAAGGCTGCCGTGATCCTGGGTTTGCCGCTTGATGAACTTCAGAAAAAGCTTGCTTCCTTCCCCTGAGGCACCTGACCTTGAATCTTCCTATCGGAATTCGTTCACCGCTTCAAAAAGCGCCAGCAGGTTTTCGACCGGAATTCCGCTCTGGATATTGTGCACGGTGGCGAAAACAAACCCTCCTCCTTTTTTCCAGGTCCTGATGAGGGTTCGCACCTCTTCTTTGACTTCCTCCGGACTTTTAAAGGGTAAGGTATCCTGAGTATTGACGCCTCCTCCCCAGAAAGTGAAGGCATTCCCGAACTCTTTTTTGAGTGTTTCCGGGTCCATCTTGGAAGCCGATATCTGAACCGGGTTGAGAATATCAAACCCGGCTTCGTGGAAGTCGGGAAGGAGATCGTAGATGGAACCACAGGTGTGGATGAAGGTTTTCCAGCTTGTATTTTCATGAATCCACCGGTTAATCTTCTGGTGAAAGGGTTTAAAAAGGGTACGGTACAGCTCTCTGGAAATAAAAGGCCCATTTTGGGAACCGAAATCTGTGCCGGAGATGACCAGCACCTGAATCCGTTCCCCCACCGCCTGATGGAAAAGCTTGAGGTTGGTGAGCCCGATTTCGGTCATCCGGGCGAACACTTCCCGTAAAAATGATTGCCTGGTTACCAGGGAAACATACCACTCTTCCACATCTCGTATTCCCCTGGGTTCTTTCAGCGCCAGCCCCGGCACAAAGGCGATGTCTCCTAAATTTGTCCCCGGAACTCCTCCGTGGACAATGGCGTAGTCGGTTTCTTCAAAAAGACGGCGTGATTCATTTTCGTAGTATTTCAACTCTTCTTCCGTAAGAATCCCGAATTCTTCAATCTGGTCTTCAACTGTTAACGTTGCTTCATCGATGGGTTTTTGCCGTATCAGGGCGTCGTGGTAAAACCCTCCTTTTGGCAGTTTTGCCGACGGGGCACAGTTTTGATCTCCTTCGGGGTACTGGTAAATGTTGCCTTCCGCATCTGGAACCGTGTTAAACTTTTCAGGCACCAAGAGTGGTGTGCCATCGAAAAACACCCATGGTTTCCAGTTCTCATTTTTGAAGCCGAAAAAATTCTTGGGCGACATAAGGGGAATGGTGTCAATCCCCAGAACCCGACGCAATGGTTCATCCACTTCCCCCAGCATTTGGTACGGGTCAATGACCTTGACCGGTTCCTCTTTTTTCGCTAACCCCAGGGCCACTTTGAGTTTATGGAGGATCGCAACATGGATGCCGGTAACAAGGGTTGAACCGAGGTCAAGGGGTAAAATATCTGGTTCTTCGTGCCGTAAACTCATCATCACTCGCTCTCGAGGTGTCACAGCGGTAGCCCCCTTTCTCTTCCGTTAACGTTTCCATTATATCTTAAGAAGGGAAAAAATTGAGTCTCTCCCGGGTATGTTTTGGTTGTTCTCTGGTGGAAGTGTTTTGTTATGGTCATTTTCAAGGGCATCTATGATACAATGGTAGTTGAGGTGAATATGTGCCAAACCGTTCTTTTGATTGGTTTCTTCAGGCAAAAAGAGACTCCAAAAATGAATGGCGTTGTTTTACTGCACAACAGGCGATAGAAAGACACTTAAGGCACTCTATTACAGGATGAACCAGTCGGTTCGGGGACATTCTTTCCCAAATTATCATCCCCGAAGAGCTGTATCATCGGGCACGGATACTCGATCGGTATTATCAGGAATCCCGTTATCCCAATGGTTTTCCGGAGGGCAGTCCCTTTGAATTCTTCGATGCAAACATCGCGCGGGAGGTCCTTAATGCTGTACGAGCGATTCTTGAATTCTGTGAAAATTACCTCGATTGACCGAGAAAAACTTGCCGATGCTCTGTCTACAATTGTTCGAAATTTGAAACAGCAACATCCGGAAATTCGCAGTGTTTTTCTCTTTGGTTCTTTTGCTCGTGGTGATTACACCCCGGAAAGCGATATTGATATTCTCATTGTATGTTCACACCTTGAAGTACCGTTCCTTTTGCGTTCAGGAATATTCATCGAGTTTTTCCGCCCGCTTCCTTTTGATGTGAATCTCCTGGTGTATACCGAAGAAGAAATCCGTCGCATGGGGGAGGAAAGAAATCCTTTCATCCTGGCCGTTTTCGCTGAGGCGAAGGAAATTTGAGTAGTATCGTTCTCAAAGCTGGGCAAGGAGACGAAAGGTACCAGGATACAGGAATGGCCGGGTTTTATCAAGCTATTTTCAGATTTTCCTCTTTTGCAAAAGGGTGATGATGTAGTCCCGTTCGGGGTGGTAGGTGATTTCTTCCTGAATTCTCACAAAGCGATTTCGCTCCAGAAAGGTGTCATGGATGATTTTCCCCGAAGGGTAAAAATGCACCAGAAGCAGATATCCGTTTTCGTTGAGGAGGCGAAAGAACTTTTCTTCCAGCGATAGGAGAATCTTTTTGTCGCCCAGGTAGTAAAGGATTTCCGAAGCCAGAATCAGGTCAAAGGTAGTATGGAGGTCGTCGTCTTTCACGATGTTGAATTTTCGAAGTTCCACCTGTCCATGGTATTGCTAAAGGCGCTCTCTGGCCCTCTCCAGGGCTGTTTCCGAAATATCGATGCCCACCACTTTTTTCCCTTTCTGGAGCAGGAGTTCGGTGAAAACACCTTCGCTTGAGCCCACTTCCAACACCGATTCGAC
>JABUEZ010000172.1 GCA_013314795.1 Candidatus Profundicultor aquiphilus
CCGCCGAAGAGTGGAATTTCCAGATGGCGGTGAACGCCCGAGCGCCGTTTTTGCTGTGTAAGGCGGCCATCCCTTATTTGCGCCGGTCGGATGTGCCGACCATTGTGAATATTGCCTCGGTGGTGGCGTACAAAGGCTATGTCAACCAGGGAGCCTATACGGCGTCAAAGCATGCCCTTTTAGGGTTCACGAAAGTCTTAGCCCGGGAGTTGCACCGGGAGGGAATCCGGGTGCACGTCATTTCCCCGGGAGGGGTGGCCACAGATTTAATCGGGAACATGCGTCCGGACATTCCCCCGGAAACCCTGATTCGGCCGGAGGAGATCGCTGAAATCGTGTGGTTCTTGCTCTCCAATCGGGGAAACGCGGTGATCGACGAAGTGAATGTCCGCCGGATTTCCAACGAGCCGTGGAAATAAAAGAAAGGGTGATAGTGTGATTGAGTTAGCACTGGGAGTGAAAAGCGATCCCATTACTTACCGGTATACGTTTGACTGGTTGTTTGCGCTTATGGAAGAAGAGGGAGTGAAGTACCTCCAGTTAGGAACCTTTTTCGAGCTTTATTTTCTGCCTGATCGGTATTTCCTGGAGTTGCGGGAAAAAGCCGAAAGGCGGGGAATTACCATCAAAAGTGTTTTTTCTGCCTACCGGGAGCTGGGCGGATTCCTGTCCCTGGACCCGGTGCAGGAAGAGGTCGCATTCCGTAACTACCTGCGCCTCATGGAAGTGGCCCGGATTTTGGGGGCCTCGTCCTGTGGGGCCTGCATGGGGGCCATTCCCCGGGATAAGCTCGAGAACCGCAACGAACGGGTTGAAAATTACCTCCGCCGGGCTAAGGAACTCATGCACTGGGCGCACGATCTGGGAATCGAGTGCCTTACCCTTGAACCCATGTCCTGCTATGCCGAACCGCCCTGCTCGGTGGAGGAAGTGCGTTACATCGGTTCGGTGCTTGACGCCTATCACCGGCAAAACCCAGAAACCACGGCCCAATTTGGGTTCTGCGCCGATGTGTCCCACGGGTGGGCCAATGAAAAAGAGGAAGTCCTGGTGGACAGCATGACCTATTTTGCCGCCTCGTTTCCGTACCTGTGGGAGTTCCATTTCAAAAACACCGACCGCATTTTCCATGAAACCTTCGGGTTTGAGCCAGAGAATCTCTCCCGGGGGATTGTGGACGCACAGGCCGTCCGTAAGCTCATCCTGGCAAACGAGGCCCTGATTCCCCGCAAACACCTTGTGGGATACCTGGAACTCCCCGGACCGAAATTGGGCAGGGATTACTCGGATATCCGTTTAGAACGGATGCTGCGGGAGTCGCTACGGTACTTGAAGCGAGCCTTCCTGGAAGGGTGAGCGTTTCACCCCCACTGGACGAAAGCTCATTTTTTTGGGTATAATGCAAAAAATTTCCCAAGGAGGACAGTATGGCCTCAGGTGAATGGGGAAAACCCCCGGTTCGGGTCTTTCACCGTGGAAATGAAGAAATCTGGCTCCTTGACCTTGCGGGAAATCTCCTCGAAAACCTGGAAAATAACCCCGTATTTATCCGGGAGTTAGAACGACACCGGGAAGGAGAATCGTTTGAAATTGCCCTCCCTTTGCAGGGTACCGTGCGAGTGAGGCTCATCCGCCTGGGGGGAAAGCTCTGCGCAGTGCTTTCCCGGGGCGCTTTCGATGTTCCCTTTGCCACTTTGATCGAAAACGATACTCAGGATATCTTTTACCGGGTCCGCCTTTTGCCGGAGCGCTACTTTGAGTACGTCAGCCCTTCGGTAACCCGCATCACCGGCTATACCCCCGAAGACCACTATGTGGACCCGAATCTCGGTTTCAAGCTCGTCCATCCTGAAGATCGAAAAGTCCTTGGGGAAATTGCGAGAGGAAGCCATTTTGAAAAACCGGTGTGTTTGCGCTGGGTCCGCAAAGACGGGGAAATCATCTGGACCGAACAGGTGAATGTGCCGATTTACGATGAAAAGGGAACTCTCGTGGCCCTGGAGGGGATTGCCCGGGATGTGACAGAGCGGCAAAAACTCGAGGAAGCCCTCCGGGAAAAAAGCCGGGAGTTCGAGTGGCTTGTGGAGCATATGATCAGCGCCTTTGTGGTTCATGAGGCGGTGTTTGACGAGGAAGGACGTTTTGTGGATTTCCGCATCCTTTACGTGAACCAGGCCTATGAGGAGATTGTGGGGGTAAAGCGAGAGGCGATCCTCGGTCGAACTGCCCGGGAACTGTGGCCGGGTATGGAGAAGCAGTGGTTCCGCTATCACGAAAAGGTGGTCCGGACCGGAGCCTCCCAGACCTTCGAACTCTACCACTCCCCCACCGGGCGCTACTACCGTTGCCGGGCCTACCGGCCCTGGAAAGAGGGCAACCGGTACTGTGTGGTTTTCGATGACGTGACGCAGGAGAAACTGGCCGCCGAACGGGAAGCCCACCTCAAGCGGTCGCTTCTGGCCATCCGGAACATCAACCAGCTCATCACCCAGGAAGAGGATTCCCACAGGCTCATTGAGAGCACCTGCCAGAAACTCACCGAAACCTTAGGGATTTTCCACGCCTGGGTTGTCCTTCTTGATGAGGAAAAACGGGTTACCGACTTTGCCGTTTGTGGGGAACCATCATGCACCGAGATTGCTCAACTGTTTTCGCAGGGAAATGTCCCACCCTGTGTGCCGCAGGCCCTGCAACGTGGCTCCCTCTTTTTGCACGATATCCCTTCAACCTGTCCAGAATGCGTGGTGAGCGCTCGCTATAAGGAACGAGCCAGCGCGGTATTTCTCCTCTCCTTTGAAAAGGAGGTATATGGGGTTCTAGGGATGTCCATTCCTGGGGCCTTTGCCGACGACCCTGAAGTCCGGGACCTTTTGCAGGAAATGGCCCAGGACCTGGGATTTGCCCTGTACAAAATCGCCATGCGAAAAGCCCTGCGGGAAACCGAGGAACGCCACCGGCTGCTGGTGGAAAACATACCCGGGGCGGTGTACCTGTGTGACCCTGCCCCTCCCTGGGTAATGCACTACCTCAACGACTACATCGAAGACCTCACTGGGTACTCAAAAGAAGAATTTTTATCGAACCGAATCACCTATGCCGAACTCTGCCATCCCGAAGACATCCCGGAAATGGTAACACAGATTGCCCGGGCCCTGGAAAAGAGGCAACCCTTTCATCTCCTCTATCGCCTGCGCCACCGGGATGGGACCTGGCGCTTTGTGGAAGAATGGGGTGCAGGAATTTTTAACGGGGACACCGTGCAGTACCTGGAAGGCTTTATCCAGGATGTCACCGAACAGGAGATCGCCCGGGAGCGAATTGAGTACCTGGCCACCCACGATTCCCTGACCGGCCTTTACAACCGGGTTTTCCTGGAAAATCTTTTAGAGAAAAAATCACTTCGTTATCCCGTGGGTGTTCTTCTGTGCGACGTGAACGGTTTGCGATTGATCAACGACGCCTTCGGCCAAAAACGAGGCGATGAACTCCTCTCCTTTGCCGCTTCCCTCCTCCAGGACGTGATCCCGAAGCAGGCTCCTCTTTTTCGCTTTGGGGGCGATGAACTCTTGAGCCTCATTCCCGAAGCCTCAGAAACGTTTCTTCGCGACCTCGGCCAGACCCTGCGGGTGCGTTCAGAAAACGTACACCTGCGGGGAGTTCCCTTAAGCATTTCCGTGGGGTGGTCCCTCTGGGAAGACCCTGGCGAACCCTTTGAACAGGCCCTGTCACGGGCCGAACAGTGGTTGCACCGCCGAAAATTGAATGAATCCCAGAGCGCCCACTCGGCCATCCTCAACCTCACCATTCGGTCGCTCCAGGAAACGACTCAGGAAACCGAAGCCCATGCCCGCCGGCTCGTCTCCCTCACCCGCCGCCTGGGTGAAGCCTTGAGACTTTCCGAGGAGGAACTGGAAGAACTGGAACTTCTGGCCCGCCTCCACGACCTGGGAAAAATCGCCGTTCCCCGCGCCATCCTCGACAAACCCGGCCCCCTCACCCCCGAAGAGTGGGAAATCGTCAAGCGTCACCCTGAGGCCGGCTTTCGCATTGCCCAGTCTTCCCCCGACCTTGCTCCCATCGCACCGGCCATCCTTGCCCACCACGAACGCTACGACGGCACCGGCTACCCCCGAGGGCTACGGGGTGAAGAGATTCCCCTTTTGGCCCGGATTTTGACCGTGGTGGACGCCTACGATGTGATGCGCTCAGGTCGTCCCTACAAACCCCCCATGACGGATGAAGAAGCCATCGCCGAACTCCGTCGCTCCTCCGGCACCCAGTTTGACCCTCTGGTGGTGGATACGTTCCTCAAAATCATCGCAGAAGAGCCACCGGAATCGTGATTTTTTCTTCTTCAAATCCCTTTGCCCCCATCCCTTTTTTTCACAGGGTTATCCAGCCTGTGAATCCCGGTATACCTTGCCCTCCTTTACCATGCCGACTCCCATGGGCGGTGCTTTCCGTGGTATCACCGGATTATGGAAATCTCGGGAGTGCGGGGTAAGGCTACCGTATCCAGGGCCTTAAGGATTCTCCGAAGGGAGGGGTTCCTTCTTATTGCCCCCTCCCACGGAACCCACGGCTCTAACCGCTACCTCCTCCAAAGTTCAATCACTGAACTTAAGGGTTCAACCATTGAACCGCTAAAGTTCAATGATGAAACTCCTAAAGTTCAACCATTGAACTCCCAAAGTTCAATCATTGAACCAGAACTAGATCCAATTAACTATACCCAATTAACTAAAACCAGGGAACTAAAAGAAAACCCCCCGGATTTTTTGTTCTCTAAAGGAAGAAAAGAGAAGGAGAAGGAGAAAGAAAAAGAAAAACATAATGACACCTACCAGCTTCCCCCAGAACTCTGTGGCTGGGAAAAAGAGGAGTACCGCATCCCCGAATGGTTACTTGGGGATGAGGACCAGGAACGGTAGG
>JABUEZ010000173.1 GCA_013314795.1 Candidatus Profundicultor aquiphilus
GTCGGTAATCATTGGAGTGGGGTTGTGTGCGCTTGTGGGTATGACCATTGAGCGAGTTGCCTATCGTCCTCTGCGGAACGCCCCACGTATTTCTGCTTTAATTACCGCTGTCGGAGTGTCTTTCTTCATTGAAAATCTGGGACTGGTTACAGTGGGGGCTCGTCCCAAAGGTTTTCCTCGTCCCGAACTGATGAAGAATGTGTACTTTATTGCTGGAGCGCGCATTCAGGGAGTAACATTCTGGGTTCCCCTTTTCAGTATTGCCATCCTTTTGGCGCTGTTTTACCTGGTCTATCGCACCAAAATGGGCATGGCCATGCGGGCGGTGTCAAGGGATATGGAGACTACGAGGCTCATGGGGGTCAATGTGGACCGCATCATTCTTTATGCTTTTGCTCTGGGATCTGCACTGGCGGGTATTGGAGGTGTTTTGTGGGCATGTAAGTATCCACAGATTAACCCTCTCATGGGCACTTTTCCAGGGTGGAAAGCTTTTACCGCAGCGGTGGTGGGAGGAATCGGAAACGTGGTTGGAGCGATGATTGGAGGTTTTATCATCGGTCTGGCAGAGATTTTGATTGTAGCATTCTTTCCAAATCTTACTGGGTATCGGGATGCCTTTGTGTTTGCTTTGTTGATCGTATTTTTGCTGGTTAAACCAAGTGGAGTCATGGGTGAAACGCTGAAGGAGAAAGTGTAATTCATGTCTAAGGTTGAGAAAAGAGACTTCCTTTTGACTGGGCTTTTATTTGGTCTTTTGATGGTTGGAGTGTGGTGGGCGCAGAGTCATTTAAACGCTTATCTGGTGCGAATCTTTAACACTGCCTGCATCTATGTCGTGGCAGCAACGGCGTACAATCTGGTGAACGGCATTACAGGGCAGTTTTCTCTTGGTCCCAACGGTTTTATGGCTATCGGTGGTTATACCGTGGCCTTGCTCATGTTGCCTCTTTCTCAAAAGCAGGAAGTTTATTTCTTACAACCTCTCATGTGGCCTTTTAATGCTTTCAGTTTCCCCCCCTCTTTTTTCCTTCTGGCCCTTATTTTGGGTGGGCTTCTGGCGTCTCTGGTGGCAATCTGCATTGGTGTGCCCACTTTGAGACTTCGGGGAGATTATCTGGCAATAGCTACCTTTGGTTTTGGGGAGATTATCATTGTTCTGGCGAATAATTTTATTCCTCTCACCAACGGTGCTCTGGGAATTAAAGGAATCCCTGAATATACCAACCTCTGGTGGACGGTAAACTGGGCGTTCTGGACTGTTTTCGCGCTCAAAAATCTGGTGAACTCGAGTTTTGGAAGAGCGCTCAAAGCGATTCGTGAAGATGAGGTTGCTGCCGAAGCTATGGGTATTAACCTCTTTCGTCACAAGCTTCTGGCTTTTGCTTTGAGTGGATTTTTTGCCGGTGTTGCGGGGGGACTTTTTGTGACCTTAATCAGCACTGTTTCTCCCACGCTTTTTACCTTCACGATGACTTTTAATCTCCTCATCATTATCGTTCTAGGTGGATTGGGGAGTCTTACCGGTTCTACGGTGACAGCGATTCTTTTTGCCTTCCTGCAGGAAGGCCTGCGGGAGGTGGAGGCCCCCCATGTCATTGGTTCCTGGACTTTCCCAGGCATTCCAGGCATGCGAATGGTGGTTTTTTCAGCCATACTGGTTGTGCTGATGATTTTTTATCGTCGGGGTCTTTTCGGTCGACGAGAGTTGTCCTGGCAGGATTTCGTGAATTTATGGTCGCGGAGGAGAAAAGTTCATGGAATATCGTGATTCCCGGATTCTCTACCTTGATAAGCTGACCATTGCTTTTGGAGGATTAGTTGCCGTCAATGACTTCTCTCTGGAAATATTTCAGGGAGATCTCGTTGGCCTCATTGGCCCAAATGGAGCGGGGAAAACTACAGTGTTTAACCTGATTAGTGGTCAGTACTTTCCTACCAGGGGTAAAGTGTGGTTTAACGGTCAGGAAATTACGGGCCTGTCACCGGATAGGATTACCGCTCTGGGAATTGCTCGAACTTTTCAAAATATCCGGTTATTTGGTGATTTAAGTGTTTTGGAAAATGTTCTGGTGTCCTTTCATGTTCGTACCAGGAGTTCTTTTTTGTCCTCTATGTTTTGTCTCCCTCGTTCCTTGCAGGAGGAAAAGAATATCCGGGAGGAGGCATATTTTCTCCTGGAAGCTGTGGGGTTGAAGGATATGGCTTCTGAAAGCGCCAAATCTCTTCCTTATGGGCAGCAGAGGCGTCTGGAAATTGCTCGAGCACTGGCTACTCACCCCAGGCTTCTCCTTCTCGATGAGCCGGCAGCGGGGATGAATCCGCAGGAAACGCAGGAGTTGATGGAATTTATCCAGAGAATTCGGAAAGATTTCGATCTGACCATTTTTCTTATTGAACACGATATGAAGGTGGTTATGGGGATCTGTGAGCGAATTGCGGTGATGGATTTTGGAATTAAAATCGCCGAAGGGACTCCGGAAGAAATTCGCAATGACCCTAGGGTTATTGAGGCATATCTGGGGGCGGAAGGCTAATGGACCAAGGCACAGTTTTGAAGGTTGAGGATTTGCATGTTTTCTATGGAGGGATTCATGCTCTGAAGGGGATTCATCTTGAGGTTCAAAAAGGAAAAATTATCGCTCTCATTGGGGCAAATGGTGCCGGCAAAAGCACTACCTTGAGAACCATATCCGGTCTTGTAAAACCCCAGCAGGGGCGAATTCATTTTTTCGGTGAAGACGTGACCGAGAAAGCGTCGCACAAAATTGTAGAACTTGGTATTGTGATGGTTCCCGAAGGAAGAAAGATTTTCCCAAATCTTACGGTGATGGAAAATCTCCTTCTGGGAAGTTACATCCGTCAAAATCGTCAGGAAATCAAGAAGGACCTGGACTGGATTTTTACTCTCTTCCCACGTTTGCGGGAACGAACTTGGCAGAAAGGAGGGACATTGAGCGGTGGTGAGCAGCAGATGCTGGCGGTAGCTCGAGCTCTCATGTCCCGTCCGCGCCTTTTGATGATGGATGAACCATCTTTAGGGTTAGCACCACTTCTGGTGAAGGAGATTTTTCAGATCATTGGGACGTTGAATCGAGAAGGGGTGACAATTCTTCTTATTGAGCAGAACGCCAAAGCAGCACTGGAAATCGCCGATTATGCGTATGTGCTTGAAACCGGTCGCATTACCTTGCAAGGCGAGGGGAAAACGCTTCTCCTCGATGAGCGGGTACGGAAGGCCTATCTGGGGGAAGAATAGGATTTCTGTGCTTTTTGCCTATTCGCAAATACTTCCCGTGCAGGAAAGCTTGGTATTTTTTCGGGAAGCCACCTTTTTCCCCGTCAGGATCGAAATGGTTCGAGCGATTTCCTGATAATTGACATTTTTGTCCCATCGCTGAACCACCTTTCCAGTTGGTGAAAGGAGAAAAAGAGTGGGTGTGTTCCATATTCCTAAGATTGCTCGGTCTCGAGAAGAAAGAAGGTAAACCTTGATATCAAAGGGTAGACTCTCTTGAAGATTCTGCAATGCACGCCAGTCGCATTCCGAACAGATAGGGAAAAAGAGCAGATCTTCGTTCTCTTTGATTTCGTTTTGGAGCTGTAGTACGGTGTTGAAGCAGGCAAAACAATCGGGAGAGAAAAAGTAAAGGAGAGACCATGACGAAAAAGGGATACGCTCCTCTTCACCCTGCAGTGCATAAAGAGTGAAGGGAGGCAGTTTTCGCATTGATGCCTCAGCACAACTACTCATTCCTACGATTGACGCGATTCCAATAATCGTGAGAAAAAGCTTCATCCATTTCGCTTTTTCCATCAGCGCCACCTCCTAATAATAGATCGGGTACGGCGTAAACACTGGATCCCCCTCTCTGGATAGAGAAGAAGTCAATCGATACATCAAATTTTTTCTATGAAGGTCCAGCACGAAGATATCCCAGTTATTCCCTTCTTTCTGACCCCTGAAGGCTATCCATCTCCCATCCGGGGAAGGAGCGGGATGGGCTTTGGGAAAGTTGTCCACCGTCAGTCGAGTAATGTTTCCTTCGAATACACTGTAGGTGTAGAGATCGTATTTGCCATCGGTCTCACCGACAAAAACAATCTTTTGTCCATCGAACGTAAAAACTGGCTGAAAAACATTGCCAGGGAAATCAAGGGTTTCTTCTTTCTGGGAAAGGAGGTTTTTTATCTTTAGTTGCCACTTTCCTCCGGTGAGTTCGCAATAGACGAATCGCTGACCGTCTCTGGAGAAGGAAGGAGCATCCACCGGGTTTTCCTTCTCCAGGAGAAGACTCTGGTTTGAGCCGTCCAGATTCATGGTAAAGATACCCTTTTTGGTGTTTCTCTCGGAGACAAAAACGATTTTCTGGTCCTTTTCGACGAAAGAAGGAGAAGTATCCCTCCACTCCCAGGGGCTGAGGAGTTGAAATGTCCGATCTCGCATCTGGAAAAGGTAGATAGCCTTTCTATATCCCTGGTTCACCGTAAAAGCGAGAAGCTGTCCATCAGGACTCATGGTCAGATTCTCAATTGGGCCAAAATCGGCAGAAGCAAGAGTGGATTCTCTTTTTCCCTGTGGATCGAGGGTCAGGAGAAAAAATTGACCATTCTCTTCCCGGGGAAAGACGATTTTGATTGCCGGTTCAAGAGCCAGAATTTTCCGCATTCTTTCCTTTACCAATTCCACCGTTTTTGCTCCGTCCTCCTTCTTTCGTACCATAGATAAAATTTCTTGCCTAAAATGGAGGTCGATCAGGTCAATAAAGATAAATGAGTCCTTTTCATAAGCCACAAAGAGGAGATTTCCAAGTAAGGCGAGTTTTTCCAGATACGCTGGTGTCGTGATTTCTTCCTGAGAAGGAAGCGGTTCGGGGGGCAGGATTACCAAGAGGTTTGCTTCTTGAGTGAAAAAGTCCTTA
>JABUEZ010000174.1 GCA_013314795.1 Candidatus Profundicultor aquiphilus
ATTGATCGTTACTTCCACCTCTTTGCTCTTCATGTCTTCCACAAACTGATTCAGGGCACTCTTCATCGCTTCAACGTCAAGTCCCAAATTTCCGAGAACCTTGGCATTAACCAGTAGAGTCAACTTTTTGGCAAATTCTACCGGAATATCTCCTGGTTTCTCTCCCTTCAGAATCCGGGCTACAATATCAGCAGTCTGTCGTCCATGGAGATAATAATCAAAACCCAGTCCACACAGGGCGCCCTTTTCAACTGTGGTTGGGTCGGCCAGAATTAAGGGAATCTTATTATTAAGGCACACCTTGGCCACTACATCCAGGGCACTAACCACGGTGTTATCGGTAGAAACATAGATCGCATCGACTTTTCCCACCAGTGACTGTGCTGCCATGGCCACATCGGCGGTACTTGTAACCGTGGCCTCAAGAAGCTCTAAGTCATTTTCCTGGCAGGCCTTCTTGGCCAGTTCATTGGTCACCACCGAGTTGACCTCGCCTGAATTGTAAAGAGTCCCCACTTTTTTGGCTCCCGGGAAAAGGAACTTGATAAGGTAAATCTGTCGGTCCACCGGAGTCATGTCGGAAATCCCGGTCACATTGCCTCCGGGCCTTTCCAGATCTTTCACCAGTCCAGCCGTCACCGGGTCGGTGACTGCACTGAACACAATGGGAATCTCTTTTGTAGCATTGGCTGCTGCCTGCGAAGTAGGTGTAGCAATGGAAACAATGAGATTCACTTTTTCAGCCACAAATTTTTGCGCAATGGTATTAGCAGTCGCCACATCCCCCTGGGCAGACTGAGCATCATAGACGATGTTTTCTCCCTCCACATACCCGTAAACTTCCTTCAACGCATCTTTAAGTCCATCTCGAACTGCATTCAGTGCTGGATGGTCCACAATCTGCATGATACCGATCTTGACCTTTTCCGCCGTCCCACCTGCACCAGCTATTCCCAACAAAACCGTCACAACAATAAGCAATACCCAAAGCCTTTTCATACCCTTCGCCTCCTTTATTGTCCGAATAAAAAACCCCTCGCCCCAGGGACGAGGGGTAAACCCGCGGTGCCACCCTTTTTGAGTTAGCTACTCCACTCTTTTCCGTTATCGGGGAATCCGGTTGAGCCTACTCATGCTTTCGGCCCACTCCTCCAAGACCCATTCATTCCTACCCATAGCACCGGGCTCCCACCTTTCCCCGGCTCTCTTGCGCCGGTATAGGAACTACTCGTTCTCTTCCTCGGTTTCTCTGTATTTACTTGAAAAACGGTTATAATAATTATACCGACAAACAAAAAGAAGTAAAGACTACCATGAACAAGAAACTCTACTTCCGATGGATTGAAACATCGTTGGGAATCAGTATCGTGAGCTGGCAAAACGATAAACTGGTTTCTTTCACGTTGCCACGCAAGAAACGGGAAACAGCGCTTCTCCATTTTATCCGGCAGTGTGAGTTTCTTTCGGCATCTCCTCACGAAGAAAAAAATGACCCCTTCACACTTGAAGAACCCATCCAGAAGTACTTCGAAGGTCAGATCGTTTCATTTGTGTCGTACCCTTTTTCGCTGGAATTCTACCCCCCCTTTACCAGGAAAGTCCTCGAAAAAACCGCCCTCATTCCTTACGGAACCACCAGAACCTATGGAGAAATTGCTCGTGCCATCGGTATGCCTCGAGCATGTCGCGCCGTCGGACAATCGCTGGGGAAGAATCTCTTACCTCTTTTCATTCCCTGTCACAGAGTTATAGCGCAAAACTCTCTGGGGGGATTCGGAGAAGGACTCTGGATGAAAGTCCTTCTCCTTTCTATCGAGCTTTCAAACTTCACTCCGCACTTTCTCCGGCAGGGAGCTCTCCAGAAAAACACTCATCCTCTTGTAGAGTAAAAACGTCATGGCTCCATTGATGGCACCTTTTAAAAGATTGAACGGAATAATAGCCGGAAGAAGCATCCCCCATACTACATTCCGTGGTACCCCAAGATAAATCGGCGTCACCACCAGATTGGCAAAAACCATAACCACCGTCATTAAAAGAGGGGCCACAATCAAACCCAAAATAGCCCTCTGCGCCGTCCTTTGTTTTCTGTACAGCCAACCTGCCAGAAAAACATAGCTTCCGGTCGCCAGAAAATGCATGAGAATCCCCCATGGACCACCCTCTCCCGTAATCACCGCAAAAAGTGCCGCCACCACAGCTGTCAACATCACTCCCAATCCCGGGCCAAACTTGAAGCTGGCTATGAGAATTGGCACGTCTCCCGGGTCATAGAGCAAAAAGGGGGCTTGAGGAATCAGCGGAAAATGAACCAGAAGACTCAAAACCAGTGACAATCCTCCCAGCATTCCGGCATAGATAAAACGCTTCTCTTTCACCACACCGCTCTCCCTTCTTCCCTCTTCAGGACAAAAAAGCCCTGAAAGCTTACGCCTTCAGGGCTTTGAGAAAAAACTCTAACTTCTTCTCCCTTCCGGACTGTACCGTCGGCCCCGGACTCTCACCGGATCGACAATCCTAAAAGATTGCTCGCGGGCTCAGAGCTTCCGCTCCTTACCGCCGGTCGGGAATTTCACCCTGCCCTGAAGAAGTATATTTTTGACTAACGGTGATTATAGAAAAGGAAAAAAGGGTTGTCAACAACCGGGAGAGCATTTTTCAATCCCCAATCCACCATAATCCTTTTACCCTCTAATTGGCAGTTTCGCACCATCCCGCAAAAAAATGGGAATATGTGATAGTGGGGCATCGGCATTAACCCACCGCCCACCTTCATGGGTTACGCCAGTATGGGGATCGACCCAGCGAGCACCTTCAGGAAGGTAGACCCGTCGCACACGGACACCCTCTTCCACAACCGGGGCCACCAGGAGATCCGGGCCAAACATGTACTCGTCTTCAATCCGGTACACTTCCCGGTCTGTGGGGAAATCAAAGAACAGCGGTCGCATCATAGGAACACCTTCTTCATGGGCGCGCTGCATCCCTTTCAGAATGTAAGGTTTCAAACGCTCCCGCAGGAAAAGCAATTCCTTGATGATCTCATAGGCTTCTTCGCCAAAAGACCAGATTTCGTTTGGTCCACCGACCAGCTCTTCCGCCGGGCAGCGGCTGGGATCCTGGGGGTTGGGAAGACGGAATCCGTGAAGCCGGAAGATGGGGCAGAAAACCCCGAACTGGAACCAGCGGACAATGAGTTCCCGGAAACTGGGACTCTCCGGATCGCCACCGTAGAATCCCCCGATATCCGTGGTCCACCAAGGAATGCCACACACGGCCATGTTGAGGCCGGCCTTGACCTGTTTGCGCAGCGATTCAAAGGTGGAGGGAATATCACCGGACCACACTACCGCACCCAGACGCTGGCTTCCCAGCCAGGCACACCTACTCAGATTTACAACTTCATTTTCACCTGCACTCTTCATCCCTTCAAAAAAGGCCTGCACATAAAAGAAAGGATAGATGTTGCTCACCTCAAGACCGTTTCCCAGAAAGTAACGGAGATTGTCGTAATCATAGGCCAGCACATTATCATACCCAAATCCAGGCATACCCAGTTCCGGCTCGGCTTCATCAAGCCAGAACATTTTGATTCCATAGCGGTAATAATTTTCGCGAGCTTTTTCCCAGATGAACCGCCGGGCTTCCGGGTTGGTAGCATCAAAAATGGTGGTAATTCCCCGGAAGGTGAAAAGAACCGGAATACCCCGTTCGGTACGAAGAAGAAGGCCCTTTTGGGCCATTTCTGCATAGTTCTCGCTCTGGATATCCACCGTGGGCCAGACTGAAACCATCGCTTTGACTCCAAGTTCGTTCAGTTCCCGGATCATTTTTTCCGGATCCGGCCAGTATCGGGAATCAAACTTCCAGTCCCCCTGATGCGGCCAGTGAAAGAAATCAATCACAATCACCGCAAGCGGAAGACCCCTCCGCTTATATTCTCGGGCCACTTCCAGGAGTTCCTCCTGAGTCCGGTAACGAAGCTTGCACTGCCAGAATCCCAGCGCCCACTCGGGAATCATGGGGGGCTTTCCGGTAATATTTGCATAATGCTTGACGATTTCTTCCGGGGTGCTTCCGGCAATGACCAGATAATCAATCTGACGAGCTCCCTCGGCGTACCACATGGTATGATTGCGGACAAGTTCTGCTCGACCCACCGAAGGGTTATTCCAGATAAACCCGTACCCCAAAGAAGACAGAAGAAATGGGATACTGATCTGCGTATTGCGTTGTGCTAACTCCAGAACACACCCCTTAAGGTCAAGGCAATCGTTCGCATACTGGCCCATACCGAAGAAATGCTCTTCAGGGTGCGCCTTGAAATAGAGGGAGATTTTAAAAAGGTCTGAGCTCCTGGCCCGATAATTGCGAGCCTTCAAAAGATCTGCATTCAGAACCCGGTTATCAAGCCAGAGTTCCTCAAGAAGAACCTGCCCATTATCCTTTTTATAGCGCACACTCCCACGGACATCAACTTCGGCAATGATTTTTCCATTGCGAATGGTAGCCTGTTCCGGTGTAATGGTGACTTCCGGTTCCACATCTTCTTGGGGAAGAAGCGTCCAGTCCAGCGCTTCAATCATTCCCCGCGACGAAGACCGGAAGCGGAGACAATCTTTCCCAAACGGCTCGATCCAGATGATTTCCCCTCCCCCACGCACCACCAGTTTTCTTCCTTCACGGCTGAATAACATAGGTTCACCTCCCAAAACTATTCTTTGAATGCCCCCGCGGTAAGCCCGGCAACGATGGACTTTCCTGCCAGAAGGGCCACCACCAGAGGAGGAATCGTGTATATCATGCTCCCTGCCATCAGCTTGTTCCACTGAACTCCGTACTGCCCGATAAAAACATAAAGCCCTATGCTGATGGGACGGGCAGCTTCAT
>JABUEZ010000175.1 GCA_013314795.1 Candidatus Profundicultor aquiphilus
CAGCCCCGAAGCACTGCTAAAACCAATCTCCGTCAGAGAATTCTCTATCGTCATGCGGTCCGCCAGGGTAAACTGCCCCAGCGAAAGCAGGGTACTTTCCAGAATCTGCAGACCCATATTTCCCAGGTCTGGAGTGGTCACGTTGGAATGATTGGCAAACCCCACTACGGCCAGAACCGGTAACTTCTCTCCCCAGGCCGGTACTGTAAAAAGAACAATTATCATGGCAACCAACAGGAACCTTTTTTCCACTATAAACCCCCCTTAAAGGTAAACCCGATTCGAGGAAACCCGAACACTTGTCCCCCCAACCCGTCCCTCAAACACAATCTCAAACCAATTCATGAAAGTCCAGGCATCGGCGATATCCACCCACTCCTGCGACGACCATACCTCCCCAGGACGTAATAGCTCACTGGCAGGAATTGTCACTCCCTCAGAGTAGACCCCACAGGTCCCACCCCGTTCGCAGATTTCGGCAGTGACTTCGGCTCTGGTGAAATAAAAGCTCGATGAAGAATGATTACTCAGCGTCATCTGGATTAACGCCCTGTAGGTGGTCCTGCTCAATACCCGCACTTCAAGTGTGACCCCACCTGCCCCCGATGGTGTTGTGGTTCCACAACCACCCAGGACCAACAGCGCCAAAACCAGGAACACGTTAACAACCCACCACCACTTCTTCATCCTATCGCCTCCTTTATTTTGATGGATTTCATTATAAAAAGTGAGAGTGTCAAAAGCTGACACTTAACAGAAGACGCCCAAAAACGCAAGAAAATTTTTTTAATCATTTCCTCAATAGGGAAGAATTCCACCTTTTCTCCGGTTTAAACACCAAAAAAGAAAGGAGCGAATCCTATGCCAACCTATGAATACCGTTGCGGCGATTGTGGCCACACCATGGAAGTACGGGCATCAATTTCAGAAAAGGAAAAGGGGCTCAACCTCACTTGTTCTCGGTGCGGGAGCACCAATGTGAAACAGGTCCTGGGAGGATTTCTCCTGGGGTGTTCCCCCAGAAGCGGTAAATCTGGAAGCCACGGTGGGGGTTGTTCCTGCTGTTCGTGAAAAAACACCCCAGAAACCCTTACAGGTGTTTCTGGGGTGTTTCTAAATTCCCAACAATTACCGACACATCTTCATCATTCGCTTAGATGTTCAAAGCCTTCACGGATAATTGCAGCAATGCGTTTACGTCGTTCATTCAAAAATTCGAAGTATTCCATGTTATACCAACCCTCCGGTAAAGCATGATAATAATACATCTTTTCAAGCTCGTCTTTTCCAAAATGACTTTCAAGTTGTGGTACATATTCGTGAGGGGGCTGATTTCTCACGGTAATATTATCATGCCACTCTATTAAGGCGTAGTTAGCAGGCTGGTTTATGTCTCGTCTTTCTTTTACCCCAAGACGTTGTAGGTACTCACGGGGGAAAAGATGATGCCGCTCCAGGGAACTCCTCACGGTTCGTACCGGGGAGCCAAGAAAATCCCGTACCTTCATGCTGGAATAAAGAACCGGGGCATCCAGTATACAAAGCGCTGCATAGTAAGCCAGTTGCGCCGTATTGCGCTCTGACGCACTAGCTAGGATATTGGGAAGGGTAATATTCCAGTAATCGGGAGTGAGTATTACATTCATCTCTTGCTCAAAAGCTTCGATGAACTGTTGCCCTTTCGTCCGACCACGCAATAGAGCCAGGTCCTGATCCATCTTCGTTTCTGGTGAACTGGAATACCGACCAGTTAGTGAGGACATAAAAAACCACCGAGTCAGGAGCCTGCGCAGAGTATGCTGGTCAAGTGCAAAGTCTCGTTTACCAATAAGCCAGAAGGCATAAGTATAAAGGAGGGCTACCTGGGAAGAAACGAGGGTGGGATGGAGATATCCAGCTCGTTTTATAACCTGCAAAAAGTCGTGCCAGTTCTGGAGATATAAGGCATAGTTTTGCGCTTTGCGCAGGAGGGCGAACTGCCGGTCACGGCATTCTACAGAAAACTCACCGGTTTCAAGATCTTTACCTCGAAGAAGCGCATACACATGGTCGAGTTTTGCTCGGCGGAAAGCCAGGGCCACATTAACCCGGAGTAACTGGTCAGGGTCAGGCTGAAAACAGGGATTATAAGGTGAAGGTTGGTTATCCGGAGAAGGATGCTTGGCTCGGCGAGCAAAATCTTCTATTTCCTGACGACCTTGTTCCCAAAAAACGGACATGAGCGTCAAGATAAAATCTGCCCGATTAAGAATACGACCCTGACTATTGATACGCTCGAAGATTTGTGAAACCTCTTCTTCGCTTACTGAAGCCGAGATTTCCAAGGCGGTCATCTGGTAATTGAGGAGACCAACCAGACGATCAACAGCACTGGCAATTTGTTCTTCCTCTTCTTCAGTCAAGGAATGGTGCTCCTCGAATCGCTCTAGGTAGCGGTTGGTAAAAGTGCGCAGGCGCGTTTCTCGTTCCCAGAGAACACTAATATCGGGAATCCACTGAAAGTCTTTCTCAATCGCCGCATTGGTCACTTCGAAAACTTGTTTCAGGGGGTTGAAGGCCAGACGTAAACGCCGTTTCTGGAACTTATTGTCTATGATGGGAACGCCTCGCATTACCGCATAGAGAGCGGTGAGACGTTGCTGTCCATCAACGATGAGTAAACGCGGAAATTTCTGTTTTTCCTCTACCCCAATAGTCCGGTGCGGGTGGTCCTCGGAAAAACCATTTTCCCAGAAAAGAAGCGTCCCAATGGGGTATCCCCGATACATGGAATCAAAAAGGTCGCGCACCTGGGTGGTGTTCCAAACAAAAGGCCGTTGAATATCAGGCAATCCAATCTCCCCCATGGCAATGTCTTCAAGGAGCTTTCCAACGGTATAGTCCACTTTTCTGAACAGAAGATTACTCATAATTGGTTCCCTCCCTGTAAAAATTAAGCAAAAGTACTTTCATCAACCACCACTGAAGGCATCACTCAGGTCAATTCCACAATCACCGACTCACGAGAATACCCCCTGAGACCTTAGACTTCATTGCTCCGATACGTTTCTCTATTCCCCGTGGTTACCACAAGCCACTAAAGGATTCTAAAAACGGGGGCAATCGAAAAATCATCACCACCCAATCTATCCCGCTTTCACACTCTGAATTCGCTTTCCTCACCGGATTTTTATCCAATCAGCAATCCACGGAGTACTCACATCGTGTGACTCAAACACGACACATTGACTGGTAATTTGCGCTCGTTCTCCAACAGTTCCAATCCACGGAAAAGATTTACGATCACACCAGTGCATCCCGTTTCGCCAGGATTCAAAGTAAAGGTCACACCCCTTCCTTTTTTAAAATCCTTTGTCCTACTCCAGAGCTTGCCAAATCTCTTCAAGGCTACCGCTCTCCCGTTCCCCGACAGTGACGACATACCCCCGTACCATAACACCAGGGACAGGGTTCGTTGAAAGGTGGTCTTCCATAACCAGGGTAGTTCTTTAATCCCGAACCCCGACAGTGGCGACAGCGACCGGTTCCATTACAGTGTTCACAGGTCCGTCGACCGAAATCCCGTGGCGAATCCCAGAGCATACTACTTCCCTCCTCTTTTTTCGGTTCTGGCGACCACGAATTATCCCAGAGGCATCCGTTCTCTTACAATCACAAAAGAAACCAAAAGCCCGGGAATGAGATTAATACCATCCCCAGGCAAAAACCTTGCAGAGAAAGGCAAACTCCACGAATCAATCCTGAACCGGTACCCACCATAAAAAGGTGTCACATTAGCTAAAAATCCTCGTCGTAGTAACGTCTCGGATTCCGGGCCATCCACCGCAGCGCTTCCCGGACTTCGGCATCCTCTCGAGCTGTTTCCACTTCATGGATGAGTACCCGAATGGCTTGTAAGAGTTCGGGACCCATTTCTGAAGACGCTTCGAGGCCCCGTTCCCGCAGTGCCCGGCGAACTCCTTCTTTTACTGCCTCCTCCAGACGCCAGTCATGCATGTACCCCTGGTCGAAGGGATCATAGCCGGCCATTATTTTTCACCTCCTCTTTTCCCCATCATACCCAAACAGAGTGCCAATAGCTGACGTTTTACACAAACTCCCCAAAAATTTTTTGCCTTTTACGAGAGATGCAGCACCCCGCGCTTTATGAGGTCATAGAACGCTGCCATCACCGCTCCTTCTGGGGTATAGCGAGGCACAAAACCCAGGACTTCTTTGGCTTTTTCCATGGACACACAACATCCCTGGCGCACGTGCATGGCCGCTTCTTCAGGATAACCAAACTGGTTACTGTACTCCTCAAGCGACATCAACCGTACCCGCGTGGGCTTACCGACAAGACCAAACAGGAATTCTGCCAGCCCAAAGAAGGTCATGGCATAACGCCCACCGCTATTGAACGCTTCACCAACCGACTTTTTGGGATTCTCCAGCGCCGCAAAGAAGAGTTCCGCCACATCCTGGGGATGGACATGATGGAGCGTACTGAACCCCCCATCAAGGAGGATGATCTCCTCGCCATCGATGATACGTTGCAACGTTCCCACGTCGTGGTCACCGAAAGGGGTCACAAAGGACTTTCCCGGTCCGGTGATGTGGGTCGGCCGGACGATGGTCACCTGTACCCTGCTTTGCGCGGCAAAGAGGATATCCTCAATCTGCACTTTCTTGCGGGCATAGTCGTTTTCCGGAAATCGCGGGGCATCTTCATGTGTGGGCACCGTCCTCGTTTTCCCGTACACCCAGGCTGTGGTGCACATGAGAAGATGGGTTTCTGACCCCGAAAGGGCTTCCACGAGAATCTTCACGCTTTCTGGTTCAAAGGCGATGAGATCTACAACGA
>JABUEZ010000176.1 GCA_013314795.1 Candidatus Profundicultor aquiphilus
CCGGTACAGAGGGTATATGAGGCCATCAAAGCCGTGGATGGTGGAAAAGGGGTTTTGCTGTGTCTGGGGAATTACTCCGGAGACGTCATGAACTTTGGCATGGCTGCTGAACTGGCCCAGGCAGAAGGAATCCCTGTAGAGAGCATTATCGTGAATGATGATGTGGCCTCAAGTCCCAAGGATCGGATGGACAACCGCCGGGGTGTGGCTGGAGAAGTGATCCTCTGGAAAGTGGTTGGTGCACTGGCGGAGGAAGGAGCGGATTTAGCCAAAATGAAGGAAGTGGGAACCCGGGCAGTGTTTAACACGCGCAGCCTCGGTGTGGCCCATACTCCCTGCATTATGCCTGCTTCAGGAAAACCGAGCTTTGAGATTGGAGAAGATGAGATGGAAATCGGAGTAGGCCACCATGGAGAACCGGGTATCAAAAGAATGAAAATGATGAGCGCCGATGAAGTGACGGAATTCATGACCTTGAAAGTGATCGAAGACCTTCCTTTTAAATCTGGGGACGAAGTCACCGTACTCATCAACGGGCTGGGTTCAACATCGTTACTTGAGATGTACATCTGTTTCCGAAAAGTGGCTCAGATTCTTGCAGATCATTCAATCAAGATTCACCGGACATACATCGGTGAATTCTTTACCTCCATGGAGATGGGTGGTTTCTCAGTGACGCTCACCAAAATGGATGACGAATTAAAACGCCTTATGGACGCTCCCTGTAATGGAGTTCACTTTATCCAGCACTAAAGCAAAGGAGGTTTTGCTGTGAGTGTGTCATTTGAAAAAGTCAAAATGGCTTTTGCTCGAATCCTGGAGGAACTGGAAAAAAATCGCCAGTACCTTAATGACCTTGACGCTCCCATCGGTGATTCAGATCATGGGGAGAGTGTTACTGGAGCTTTCCGGAAGGTGAAAGAAGCGGTAGATAAATATCCGCAGGAAGACCGGGATATCGGAAAACTTCTGCAAGAAGTGGGAAAATCCATCATCTTTTCCGGGGGGGCAGCCATGGGACCCCTCTATGGAACTGCCTTCATGGATGCCGGAAAGGTGGTTAGCGGGAAGTCGGAATTGACTCCACAGGATGTGGTAACCATGTGGGAGGCCTTTGCCGGGGGTATTGCCCGTCGTGGGCAGGCCAAGGTGGGCGAAAAAACCATGTACGACACCATTTATCCCATGGTGGAATCGCTCAAGGCGTCTCTGGCTGCCGGAGAGGGTTTTGAAGAAATGATGTCAAAGGCCATCGAAGCGGCTCGGCGGGGAATGGAATCAACCAAAGATATGCTCTCTCTGCGAGGTCGTTCCAGCCGCCTGGGAGAAAGAAGTATCGGTCACATCGATCCTGGTGCTGCGTCGAGTTTTATTGTGGTTAAGGCATTTCTGGAAACGTTACTTGGAAAGTGAGGAGGGTTTCGCTTGGGTGAATTTCAGATCGACATTTCTTTTTCCTTAAAGGATAAAGTTGCCCTGATTACCGGTGGGGCTCGAGGAATTGGCAAGGCTATCGCCGTTCTCTTTGCTCAAAATGGTGCCCGTACGGTCCTTGTGGACCTTGATCCGGCGGTGGAATCGGTAGCTCAGGAAATTTCTGCTTTGGGCATTAAGAGCATTGCAGTTGTAGCCGATGTCACCAAAAAAGACGATGTGGAGCGGACTGTGGCAGTGGCGGTTAAGGAGTTTGGAACCATTGATATTCTTGTTAATAATGCTGGAGTGGCATATCTTGACGATGCCGAGAATCTCTCTGAAGAGTACTGGGATAAAACTATGGCCGTAAACCTTAAAGCTCCATTTCTCCTGGCTCAGGCGGTTGGGAAGGTAATGATCCAGCAAAAGAAGGGAAAAATTATTAACATTTCCTCTCAGGCTGGCATTATTGCCCTCGATAAACATGTGGCTTACTGTGCGAGTAAAGCTGGCCTCATCGGGATGACCAAAGTCTTAGCTCTTGAGTGGGCAGAGTTTGGTATTAATGTGAATGCCATCGCTCCCACGGTAATTCTGACTGAACTGGGTAAGAAAGCCTGGGCTGGTGAAGTGGGAGAAGCGATGAAAAAGAAGATTCCTTTACGGCGTTTTGGTTACCCTGAGGAGGTTGCTGCGGCGGCACTGTATCTGGCCAGTCCTGCTTCAGATCTTGTAACTGGAGAGACTCTGGTCATCGATGGTGGATATACCATCCAGTAAAGGGGGTGAGAGGAAGAGGCTCGGGAAGTTTGATTTTTGGTGTTGTCCGTGATGTAGGGTAGTGGGTACTATAATTGGAATTTGGAAGGAGGGACTTGGTAATGGTAAAGAGAGTCGTAACCTCAATAATGGTGAGTTGTTTCTTGGTGCTGGGCGTGACGGCACTGGCTTTTGGCTGGAGCCTGGAAGAAGCAGCAAAACCTTACGCCGGAGCAACGATACGGTTTATTACCGAAACGACTCCCCCAAGTTACTGGGTTGAAGAAGCTCTGCCTGAATTTGAGAAGGCCACAGGGATTAAGGTCATCGTAGAACGGCAGGCTCATCCGCATTTGGAAGAAAAGGCTCTGATGGATTTTGCCGCTGGAACTGGAATTTACGACGTATTCAATTTTGACTATTCGTGGACCGGAAAGTACGTGAAAGCTGGGTATATCGAACCGTTCGATAAATACATCAACGATCCCAAGCTGGCCGACCCAAATAATGATCTCAAAGATTTCTACCCCAGAATGTGGGAAGGGACGAGCTGGGATGGTGTTCCATACGGATATCCTTTCGATAGCGTCATCGAGTACCTCTTCTGGAACAAGGCCATTTTTGACAAATACGGTGTGGCTGGACCACCCAAGACCCCGGATGAGTGGATGGATGCCATGGCAAAGCTCAACCATCCGCCGGAACTCTATGGAACTGGTATGCAGGCTAAAAGACACCTCTCCATCGTGTGCGAGTGGCTCAATGTTCTGTGGGCTTTTGATGGAGATCTTTACGATGAAAACTACAATGTACTGCTTACCAATGAGAATGCCATTAAGGCCACAGAGTTCTACAAGAAGATGGCCGAGTATGCACCACCTGGTGTGACCACCTGGACCTGGGATGATGTGAACACTGCGTTGCAGCAGGGAATTGTGGCGCAAACCATCCAGTGGGATGAAAACTATGGGAGCATGGAAGACCCTGAAGAATCCAAGGTTGTTGGTCAGATGCGCTATGCTCCGGTGCCTACGGCCCGCGCTGATGGAAAACCGGTATCTCACTATGGTGGTTCGAGTTTGGGAATTCCGGTTTCTTCCAAAAATAAAGAAGCGGCTTTCCTCTTTATTCAATGGGCAACAAGCTACGATGTCCAGCTTCGGGGTGTAGGTAAAGGGTCTTCTCCTACAAGAAGATCCATTTATCAAATTCCGGAACTAAGGGCAAAATACCCCAGCTTTGAAGCAACCGATGCTGCAGCTGAAACCACGTTCTGGAGACCTCGTATTCCTGAGTGGGATGATATGGTGGAAGTGCTGGCTCTGGAACTCAACTCGGTTGTGGCTGGTGCAAAAGATGTGAAAGAAGCTCTGGCAACCTCGGCAGCAAAAATCGAAGAAATTCTTGTTAAGGGCGGTTATAAGAAGTGAGATTTGTGTTGATGAGGAGGGGCAACCCTCCTCATCAACAGAGGAGGTAGAAGAGTTTGTCAAGTGCTGGTTTTTCTCCTTACCAAAAATTTAGTTCCTGGATTTCGAAGACTGAAAATCGCTTTAAATGGGCCCTGATTCTTCCTACTATTGTCCTTTTGGCTTTGATTACTGTCTATCCCACTATTTACGCCTTACGATTAGCTTTGTCTGATTACAATCTGGCCCGAGCAGCCGAAAGTCTTAAGGGCTATATTGGGTTAGCGAATTTCCGAGAGATCCTGAGAGACGTGACTTTTTGGAGTTCCCTGAGGACTACCGTCGTCTTTACGGTGGTGGTCGTGGCGGTGGAGTTTTTTCTCGGTCTTGTGATTGCTCTGATCTTACAGGGGGCTGTTACACGGTCGAAAATAGTCCGTACCCTGATTTTGTTGCCCATGATCATGGCTCCCATTGTGGTGGGGTTAACCTGGACCTATCTCTATCAGTCAGAGTTTGGTTTGGTCACGTATATTTTGCGCAAGCTTCATCTCATGAGTTACCGAACCGCACCCCTGGCGGATGTGAGGACGGCACTTCCGGCACTTATGATCGTTGATATCTGGCAGTGGACTCCTTTCCTTATCATGGTTCTTCTTGCCGGGTTAGAAGCTCTTCCGACCGCACCATATGAAGCAGCGAGGATTGACAAAGCTCCTCCCTTTCTGGTTTTCCGGAAAATTACCCTACCTTTATTGAAGCCGGTTATCCTCATTGTTTTGGTTCTGAGAATTATGGATGCAATTAGGGTTTTTGACATCGTATACGCTTTGACCGAAGGTGGTCCTGGAGAGGCAACCGACGTCCTCAGTATGTTCATCTATCGGAATAGCTTTTACCTTTGGAACATTGGTAAGGCTTCGGCGATCTCCTTCATCTTACTTTACATCATTATGATTATTTCGGTAATTTTGGTGAATGTGCTGAGTCGAGTGAAGGAGACTGTGTGAAGGGTATAAGGTATAAAGTGCTTTTTGAGGGGTGATGTTTTTGGAAAAAGAGCGAACGAAACTGGTGGTAGCATGGGTGATCATTGCCATTATTCTGGTGGTTAATGTTCTCCCTTTTATCTGGTTAATCCTGACTTCTCTGAAAACTCGTTTGGATATCTTTGCCATTCCGCCACGATTTATTTTTCAGCCTACCTGGAAAAATTACATATCGGCATTTGGCAAAAGACATTTTCTTCCTAT
>JABUEZ010000177.1 GCA_013314795.1 Candidatus Profundicultor aquiphilus
CCTTCGCCTTTCCTATACCGACCTCCTGGTGAAGATGGTCGCCAAGGCTCTGGAAAAGTATCCCCTTTTGAATGCATATCTTGTGGGGGAAGAAATTATATTCAATCCGGAGATCAACGTTGGTGTTGCTGTGGCCCTGGAAGAGGGGTTGGTGGTACCGGTGGTAAAAAACGCCAATACTAAAGGTTTGGCCCAGATCACTCAGGAACTCCATGCCCTGGCAGAGAAGGCCAAAAATGGAAAGCTCACCCCGGAAGAAATTTCCGGTGGGACGTTCACCATTTCCAACCTGGGCATGTTTGGAACCGATTCATTCACAGCAATTATCAATCCTCCGGAGTCGGCGATTCTGGCCTGCGGAGCGATTAAGAAAAAACCGGTGGTTAGGAATGACGAAGTGGTGATTTCCTCGCTTATGGAGCTTACACTTTCCTGTGATCACCGCCTCATCGATGGTGCTGTGGCGGCGCAATTCATGCAGTATTTGAAATCACTTCTTGAGGAGCCTTTTGCACTCATTCTCTAAAAGGAGGGATGGAAATGGAGTACTTTTTGGGTATCGATGTAGGTACAACTGGATGCAAGGTGGTGCTGGTTAACGAAGAGGGAAAACTGGTGGGAAGGGGTGTGGAGGAATATCCGCTCTATACACCCCGACCTAACTGGGCAGAGCAGGATCCCCTTTTCTGGTGGCAGGGAACCCAAAAGGCCATAGAGAAGGTTCTCGCTTCTTCGGGGATAGACCCCAAAGGGGTGGCTGGCGTTGGTCTCACCGGACAGATGCACGGTTCGGTGTTCCTCGACAAGGATGGAAAAGTCTTACGTCCGGCGATTCTCTGGTGTGATCAGCGAACAGCCCTGGAGTGTCAGCAGATTACCGAAATTGTTGGTTTCGAACGCATCATGCGGATTAATTGTAATCCGGTTTTGGCTGGATTTACCGCTCCCAAAATCCAGTGGGTGAAGAACAACGAACCAGAAGTGTACCGGAACATTGATAAAGTGCTCCTTCCCAAGGATTACATCCGTTTCTGCCTCACTGGAGATTTTGCTACCGATGTATCCGATGCTTCCGGAACTTCTCTTTTTGATGTGCCGCAGCGACGATGGTCGGAAGAGCTGATCAATGCTTTAGGATATAAGATGTCTTGGTTTCCTGCTTCCTTTGAGTCTCCCGAAGTCACCGGGCACCTCAAGCCGGAAATCGTCCGCCAGTTTGGTTTCCGGGACAAAGTGGCGGTGGTGGCCGGTGGGGGTGATAATGCGGCAGGGGCAATCGGTACCGGTATTGTGACAGAGGGCCTTGTTTCGGCCAGCCTCGGCACTTCTGGTGTGGTATTTGCCTTCAGCGCCGAGGTCAAGATAGATATGAAGGGCAGGGTGCATACCTTCTGTCACGCGGTGCCTGGCAAGTGGCATGTGATGGGTGTTATGCTCTCGGCTGGTGGCTCTCTACGCTGGTTCCGGGATGTGCTGGGTCTGGAGGAAAAGAATCTGGCTTCAATTCTTGGTGTTGATGCCTACGAATTGCTTTCCCAGGAAGCCGAAAAAGCCCTTCCGGGTGCAGAAGGGTTAATCTTTTTGCCTTATCTCACCGGGGAGCGAACCCCTCATGCTGACCCGTACGCTCGGGGAGTATTTTTTGGAGTTACATTGAAGCACCGTAAAAACGAACTGGTGCGAGCGGTAATGGAGGGAGTCACTTTTGGAATGCGTGATTCCTTTGAAATTATCGCTGAAATGGGCATTCCGGTTCGAGAGGTTAGAGCCATAGGTGGTGGAGCAAGGAGTGCTCTGTGGAGGAAGATCCAGGCTGCAGTGTATAAAGTTCCTCTTTCTCTTCTTCTTGTGGATGAGGGGCCAGCTTTTGGAGCAGCTCTTCTTGCCGGAGTTGGTAACCGTGCCTTTCGTTCGGTTGAAGAAGCGTGTCAGCGGGCGGTAAAGGTGGTAGAACGAATTGACCCTGATCCGGAGTGGGTTAAGCTCTATGAAAATATCTACGGAGTTTATCGGGATCTCTACCCGGCACTCCGGGGATTTTATCGAAGAGTGACATAGAGGGGTGATGCCTGTGGAAAAAAGGGCTGTTTGTCTGGGGGAACTGCTCATTGACTTTGTTTCCACTATGAGTGGAGTAACATTAAAGGATGCTCCAGGATTCGAAAAGGCTCCCGGGGGTGCGCCAGCAAATGTCGCGGTGGGTTTGGCAAAGTTAGGTATTGAGACATATTTTATTGGGAAAGTGGGGAGAGATGCTTTTGGAGAGTTTTTACGGGATACCCTGGTCAAAAACGGCGTTGACACCCGTTTCCTTACCTCCACTGAGAAGGCCAAAACCACCCTTGCTTTTGTTTCGCTCACCAGAGAGGGAGAACGGGATTTTGTCTTTTACCGTGACCCTGGTGCAGACATGCTTTTGGACCAGAGCGACATTGAGGAAGAGGGATTCCGAAAAGGAGGAGTTTTTCACTTTGGTTCTATCACCATGACCCATGAGCCGGCCTGCAGTGCCACCCTGCGAGCACTTTCTTTGGCGGAAAAATATGGCTGTTTAATCTCTTTTGACCCGAATCTTCGTCCGGCTCTGTGGAAAAGCCTGGAAGAGGCTCGTTTCCGAATGCTTCAGGGGGCCGAAAAAGCGCATGTTCTGAAAGTCAACGAGGAGGAAGCGATGTTTCTGGCCGACCGATCCTCTCTTGAGGAAGCCCTTGATTTTCTGGTGAAAAAATTCCCCCAGACTCTGGTTGCGGTGACGCTGGGAAAGAATGGTTGTCTTCTGGCCCGGGGGAAAACAAGAGTTAGGGCACAAGGTTTTACGGTAAACGTTGTGGATACTACTGGGGCTGGAGATGGTTTTGTGGCGGGGCTTTTAAGCTCTCTTTATATGTTCTGGAAGGATTTGCGAGAAGGAAGGGTCATTCCTGAGGATGCCTTTCGTCATGCTGCTTTGAGAGCCAATGCTGTGGGAGCGCTGACCACGACCAAAAAGGGTGCCATTCCGGCTCTTCCCACTCAGGAGGAAGTGGAAATCTTTCTGGAAGGAAATCCTCAATGATCTATGTTCTGTGCCTTAATCCTGCCCTAGATCGCATGCTGGTCATGGGTCACCTGGAACTTGATGAGGTCAACCGGGCAGAAAAGGTCCACGAGGCTGCAGCCGGTAAGGGTATTAACGTGGCCAGGGCCATCCGAAGTGTGGGAGGAAATTCGAAGCTCCTCCTTTTTTTGGGAGGGTTTATCGGGAAAAAAATCGAAAAGGGCCTGCGCGAAGAGGGTTTGGAATTTGTGGCCTGGAAGGCAGTAGGTGAAACTCGAATTACGACTATAATCCACGAGCGGGACAAGAAAAGGCATACGGTGGTGAATGAGCCCGGTCCTCTGGTATCTCTCTCTCAGGTCGTGAAGCTGTACCAGTTTTTGGAGAAGAATGTCCGGGATGGTGATTATATTATTCTTTCCGGTTCTTTACCGGTGGGATTGCGGGTGGATTTTTATGCCCAGATTATTGCCCTGGGTCACCGTAAAAAGGCCAGAAGTGTGGTTGATTCTTCCGGGGAATTCCTATGCAGGGCTTTAAAAATTTCCCCTTTTATGGTAAAACCTAATGTAAGGGAAGCCGAAGAAGTTCTGGGTTTTCCAATCCGGAGCTTTGAGGATAAGCTTCGGGCGGTGGAGATGTTTCGTAACCAGGGGATAGAACTGGTAGTTCTATCTGATGGCCCCAGAGGTCTTGTGGTGGGATTTGAGGAGGGGTTATGGAAGGTCTCGCTGACCCAGGAAGTGCAGGGAGAGTACTTTATTGGCTCCGGGGATACTCTGGTGGGAGTGTTGATAGAAGAGCTAAACCGGGGGAGTCCGGTTGAGGAAGCTATTTCTTTTGCTACTGCCTGTGGTTTGGCTAACACTTTACGTCCAGGTGCTGGTGTATTCGATGTTGAGGAGGCTCATAAATTAGAAGGACTGGTGCTTTTGGAAGCATTGCCGAAATAGGGGAAAGGGGGGAGGAGTCGTGGAGATAGTCGTTCGAGGAAAGAATATCGAGATCAATCAGTCCATTCAAGATTATGTAGCGAAAAAGCTAACCAAACTTGAGCGTTTTTTGACCGTCTTCTGGATGCCACGGTGAATTTTCGGGTGGAGCGAGGGCGAGTCAAGGTCGAGGTGACACTCGCTGCCAGTGGAGTAACCATCCGGGGTGAGGAGCTGGGACCGGAATGGCGCTCTGCTTTCGATGGAGTGATGGATAAGTTAGAACGGCAGGTTAAGCGATATAAAGAACGTCTGGAGCGAAGGGGAGTTCTGAAAAAGGAAGAACTGGTTACTGTGGAAGCACTGTCGGGAAGCGAAGCTGGAGTTTCAGAAAAGACCCCGGAGCAGATTGTCAGGGTGAAAGAGTTCGTGCTTCGCCCCATGAGCGTGGAAGACGCCATTTTACAGATGGAACTTTTGGGACATACCTTTTTTGTCTTTAAGAATCTTGATAAAGATAAAGTCCAGGTGATATACCGCAGAGAAGATGGGAACTACGGTCTTATTGACCCGATTTATTAGAGGTTACGGGTATGCCCACAAACCTTGACCTGAAAGCGGTAGAAAAAGCGATCGAGTGCATTGAAGGGGTTTTACAGGTTCGGGTGGTTGGAGAAAATGCCATTGAAGAAATTCACGTCCTTTCGCGCCCTGCCAAACCTCCCAAGCTCCTGGTTCGGGATATTGAAACTTTGCTCAAG
>JABUEZ010000178.1 GCA_013314795.1 Candidatus Profundicultor aquiphilus
TGCTTTTGAGCCATCATCCCCGCGGGTAAAAAGTACATGTTGGCGATGCTGTGTTCGTAACCAAGCGCAACAAACGTGGCGATCGGACCAGGAATGACCAGGATGCGGTTGAGGTTATTTTCTGCCATGACACAGAAAAGGACCGCAAGGCAGACCAGCCAGTTGCACAGTATTCCCCGTATCAAGGCTTCTACGAAGGTGAGGCTGATTTTGTTATGGGCGATGGCGATGATGCGCTGAGCGAGCACTCCTCCCCCCATTTTGAGAAGTCCGGAATAGGTGTAGAGGAGAACAAGAAAGAGAGAACCCAGAAAATTTCCCAGGTATACAATCAGCCAGTTGTAAAAGGTACTTTTGGCATGGTGATATCCATGAAGGCATTGGGTAAGAAGAAGGCAGTTTCCGGTGAATAGATCAGCTTTACCCAGGACCACCATGATGAGTCCTACCGAGAATACCACCCCTCCCAGAAGCTGTGTCACCCCGAATGAGGAAACAGGGGTTGCTGTGACCAGGGTAAAGAGCTGGCTGGCAAAACCAATATAAACTCCAGCCAGGGTTCCTCCCACAAGAAGGCTGAGGGTGTCCTTTTGATTTTTAGCCTGACACCATTGCAAGAATGTTTCTTTCCCTGACATGTTCTCCCTCCCTGATTAATTTTAAAAATTATATATCTATTTTATAGATTTTTCCTCTCCTTTTTGCTAAAATTCTTTCTAAATAATAGCGAGGGAGGGTTCGAGATGGCAGAAGTGCTGGAACAGATTGCTCAGGAACTTTTTGCTGGAAATGCTAAAGCAGTGGCTGAGTTAGTGCAGAAGGCACTCAATGAAGGCATTGCACCGGGAGATATTTTAACCGGGGGACTTATTAAAGGGATGAACGAGGTGGGGGTAAAGTTTAAGAACAATGAGATCTATGTTCCCGAGGTTCTTATTGCAGCTCGAGCCATGAAAGCGGGAATGGAAATTTTAAAGCCCAAACTTTCTGAAACCGGAGTAAAACCTATGGCTAAGATGGTCATCGGAACTGTAAAGGGAGATCTCCATGACATTGGAAAAAATCTGGTTTCCATGATGATGGAAGGGGCAGGTTTTGAAGTCATCGATCTGGGGATTGATGTACCGGCTGAAAAATTCATTCAGGCTGTTAAGGAAAACGATCCTCAACTGGTGGGTATGTCCGCCCTTCTCACCACCACCATGGTGCAGATTCGGGAGAATATCAAGGCGTTCAATGAGGCTGGTATCCGGGATAGAGTAAAGATCATGATTGGTGGAGCACCGGTAACGCAGAAATTTGCTGATGAAGTTGGTGCCGATGGGTACGCACCGGATGCAGCTTCCGCGGTGGACAAGGCAAAAGAGCTCCTTCATTTGAACTGAGTCATTGAGAAAAAGAGGAGGATATCCTCCTCTTTTTCTCTGCTCTTAATTAATTAACTTAATTAATGAATAATTAAAATATCAAATTTTCAGGAGGGAGAGCATGCTCAGTGACCTTGAAATTGCCCAAAGAGCAGAAATGCAACCCATTACGAAAATTGCCCAATCACTGGGTCTGGAAGAAGAAGATATCGAGCTTTATGGAAAATACAAAGCAAAGGTATCACTGGAGGTCTTGAAAAAATTTCGTCATCACCCGCTTGGAAAGTATATCGATGTTACGGCCATTACTCCTACTCCTCTGGGAGAGGGGAAAACAGTTACCACGATTGGCCTTTCCATGGCTCTGAATAAAATCGGTAAAAGGAGTATCGTCTGCATCCGGCAGCCGTCTCTGGGGCCGGTGTTTGGTATTAAGGGTGGTGCTGCGGGTGGAGGGTACTCTCAGGTGGTTCCCATGGAGGATTTTAATCTTCATCTTACCGGGGACACCCATGCTGTTTCGGCAGCGCATAATCTTCTGGCTGCCTTTATTGATAACCATCTCTTTCACGGTAACCAGTTAGGTATTGACCCGTTCAGCATAAGCTGGCCCCGGGTGGTTGACATCAGTGACCGCGCTTTGAGAAAAATTGTCCTCGGTCTTGGAGGAAAGGATAACGGGATTCCTCGAGAAAGCGGTTTTGACATTGCGGTGGCTTCAGAAATCATGGCTATTCTGGCATTAACCACGGACATTTTTGATCTTCGAAAGAGGCTGGGAAGGATTGTGATTGGGTATACCAGAGATAAAAAGCCGATTACGGCAGAAGATTTACAATGTGCGGGAGCCATGACGGTACTTCTTCGGGATGCCATTAAGCCGAACCTTCTGCAGACTCTGGAAAATACCCCCTGTTTTGTTCATGCCGGACCTTTTGCGAACATTGCTCATGGTAACAGTTCCATCATTGCAGATCAAATCGCTTTGAGATTGAGCGAATATGTGGTGACTGAAAGCGGTTTCGGAGCTGATTGTGGAATGGAAAAGTTCATGAACATCAAGTGTCGTTATAGTGGTCTTAGGCCTGATTGCGTGGTGATGGTCTGTTCCATCAGGGCTTTGAAGATGCACAGTGGTAAATACAAGGTGGTACCCGGAAAGCCACTGGATGCGGAAATTGTGAAGGAAGATGTCGAATCCCTGGTGAAAGGCTCAGAAAACCTGATAAAGCAGATTGAAAACGCCCGTCTCTTTGGAGTGCCGGTGGTTGTTGCTATCAACGTTTTTTCCACCGACACTGACCGGGAGATTGAAACGGTGCGAAAGATCGCCCTGGAAAACGGTGCCTTTGCAGCGACAGTTTCCGAAGTATGGGCAAAGGGAGGAGAAGGTGGCCGGGAACTCGCTGAGGCAGTCGTCCGGGCCTGTGAAGAACCGAATCAATTTCAATTTCTGTATCCTCTTGATATTCCTATCAAGGAAAAAATCGAAATCATTGCTACCAAAGTATACGGTGCCGATGGGGTGGTGTATGAGCCTGTGGCGGAGGAGAAAATTAAACAATTCACCGACCTTGGGTGGGATAAACTGCCCATATGTATGGCAAAGACCCATCTTTCCCTTTCCCATGATCCGAAATTAAAGGGAAGACCCCGCAACTTCAAACTCCCCATCCGGGACATACGTCCCTCGGTTGGCGCTGGTTTTCTTTATCCTCTCTGTGGAGAGATGCGCACCATGCCTGGATTGCCCTCTGTGCCAGCAGGGAATAAAGTCGATATTGATGCCGAAGGGAATGTGGTCGGTTTATTCTGACCCAAGAGGAGGAAAATGGTTTGGGTTTTGATGTCCTGATCTTAGGGGGAGGAGTCGCAGGATTGAAAACTGCAGAATATCTCCAGGATGACTGTCGTGTTGCGGTTCTGGAGGAGGATATCGTTACAGGGGGACTGGCGTTTCAGCTTGGATGTAAAGCCACCTCGGAATGTCTTTATTGTGGGGTTTGCAGGGCGCTCTCGGTTAAGAGAAAAGAACCGGGATTTTCGGTGTTTCTCGGAAGAACGATCCGGGAGATTCGGAAGCAAGGAGGAACATTTCTTCTTACCACTGATCGAGAGACTCTGGAGGGCAGGTTTCTCGTTGTTGCCACCGGTGTTGCTCCTTTTGATGCTCGCGAATTACCCAATCTGGGCTGGAAGAAATTTCCCAATATTTATACCGGATTCGAACTTGAAACAGGTCTTAACGGGGGCGTCCTTCAGAAGCTTGCGCATTGCAGGAGGATAGCTTTTGTGCAGTGCGTTGGTTCGAGAAACTTTAAAGAGAAACGAGGTTATTGTTCTCAGGTATGTTGCCGTTACGCCCTGCGTCTATCTGAGGACCTGCTTTCCCTTTACCCTCAGCTTGAGATCGATTTCTACTATATGGATCTCCAGATAATAGGGAAGAAAACCGAAAAACTCTGGGAAACGAGGCAAAAAATACGGCTGGTACGAAAAATTCCCTTTGAGGCCAAAGAAAAAGGTGGAAAGATTTTCCTGACCTTAGAGGGTAGCCATGGTGAGGAATCCGAGGGATATGATGCCGTGATTCTTTCGGTGGGCATGGTTCCCTCACCGGGAACCCAGAAAATCGGGGAGATGCTGCAGCTCGATTTTACTCCTGAGGGATTTATCAGAAATTATGGTGAGGGAGTGACTTCGCAGGAAGGAATTTTTGTCTGTGGAACTGCTTGTGGTCCCGGAGATATTGAGGCCAGTCTCCACAGTGCCTGGGAGGTTAGCCAGAAGGTACGGAAAGAAATGAGGAGGGCACAACCTTGAGCGGAGCTCTCTGGATTTACACGGATAAATGGGATGTACCTCCTTCCTGGGTTGGGGAGGTGAAAAGGAAGGCAGAGGTTGATATAGAGATCAAAGCCTACCATGAAGATTTTTCGCCTGAGTCCTTTGAAGGGATCTTTATCCTGGCTGACGGTTTTTCTTGGGATAGGGAAAGGATTCTTCGGTTTGCTCTGGAGAGGAAGGTGAACCCCCTAAAGGTCAAAGTTTTTCCCTGGAAGGAGATACAGCAAATCTTCCCTGCCACAGCGTTTCAGATATTTGAGCGTTTCTTTCTGGACGCCATAAAAAGGCGAAAGTTCCCTTCCACCAGAGCCGTTCAACTTTTGCCCGAAAGGAAGGTGCTCCTTGTCCCTCATCGGGAGAAGATGCTGGAAGAAGCGCTATCCCATCTGGGTATTCAGCCTCTCGTAATCGATGAACCCTTTTGGGCGAAGAGAGAAGGGGTTAATTTTCTCCTTTATGGTTCCTCTTTTACCGAAGTGGTGGGAGCGATCGTGCTTTTTCCCGAGTGGAAAG